>JAURVQ010000014.1 GCA_030655395.1 Gammaproteobacteria bacterium
CCTTTTCACCGCCGGACAATAAATGAATGGTGCTGTTGCGTTTGCCGGGCGGACGCGCCATCACCGTCACGCCGGTCGCGAGCAGGTCATCGCCGATCAGCTCCAGATAGGCATGCCCGCCGCCGAACAGGCGCGGGAACATGGTCTGCTGGCCGGTGTTGACCTTCTCGTAGGTGTCCGTGAAGCGCGCGCGGGTTTCGCGGTCGATCTTGCGTATCGCGTCTTCCAGCGTGGTCAGTGCCTGCGTGAGGTCTTCGTGTTGCGCATCGAGATAGGTCTTGCGCTCGGACAGCTCGGCGAATTCGTCTATCGCCGCGAGATTGATGGCGCCGAGACGCTGTATCTTCTGCTCGATCTGGCTCACCTTGTCCTGCCACTCAGTGTCCTGCGCCTCTTCAGTCAATTCCGCCAGCAGCGCGGCGACTTCAAACCCTGCGGCGGTGATCTGTTCCTCCAGCGCCTGCGCGCGCACGCGCAGCTCCTGCCCCTGCAGGCGCAACTGCTCCAGACCGGAGCGGCCCTGCTGCACCTGCTGATCGATGGCGTGACGCTCCTGCTCCAGCTCACGCAGCGCGTGATCGATTTCCTCCAGCGTGCGCCGTGCGGCGGCGAGCGCCGTCTCCGACTGGGTGCGGCGCGCGAGCCACTGCTCCAGCTCTGCCTTGTAGGCGGCGAGCGGCGCAGCACTCTCGTGCAACGCCGCCTGCAACTCCGTGCGGCGCGCACTCAACTGATCCAGTTGGTGTTGCATACGCTGCAAACTTTGTTGCGCCGCACTCAAGGCCGTGCGCAGTGATTCGCTGCGCAGCGCCGACTGGTGCAGCGCATCCCGATCATGCTGTGCCTGCGCGCGCGCCTGCTCCAGCGTACTACGCTGTGCCTCACGCTGCGTGACGAGTGCTTCCTGCTGCCGGAGGTGCAGCGCATTCCGTTGCTCGGCCTGTTGCAAGCGCTGCTGCGCCTCGCGCAGCTCGCCCTGTGCCGTAGCTGTGCGCGCCTCGATGTCTTCCATCTCTGTTTGCAGGCGCCGCTGCTGGGCGCGCAACTGCTCCAACCGGCTCTGCTGGCCGCCCAACTCCGCCTTCAGTTCGCCGTAGCGCCGGTGCGCCTGATTGAGCGCGCCCTGTGCGGCATCGCGGCGCGCTTCAATCTCTTGCAGTTCGGTGCGCACCTGCTCCAGTTGCTGTTGTGTCTGCGCATGCTGTTCGCTGATGTGACGCAAATTGCGCGTGAGGGTTTTTATTTCCTGTTCGCGCAGCAGCACGCTGTTGGCGCTGGCCTCGCTGCCGCGCACCGCGTGCAGCCAGCCGTTGCCCATCCACACGCCGTCGCGGGTGACGACGGACTCATGCACCTCAAGCCGGGGCGCGATGGCGAGCGCCTGCGCCAGCGTATCGGCGCTGTAGACATCCGCCAGCAAGGCCGCGAGCGGCAAGTCCGAGCGCACCTTGGCGGCGAGCGGCGTGAGGTCGCTGCGGCTGGACGGCACGGGCGGCTGCGCTGCGGTATCGAGCACGTCCAGCGTGCCCTGCGTCAAGCTGTCGAGCGTGGCGGCAAGCTCCGTCCACCCGGTCACACACACCGCACCGAGATGAAACCCGAGCACGGATTCCAGCGCGCGCTCCCAGCCGCTTTCCACCTCGACGCCCTGCGCCAGACGCGGCGCATCGAGCAGTCCGCGTTCACGCAGCCAGCCGGACACCGCCGCTTCGTTCTGGCCCAGCGCCTCTTGCTGCAGGGCCTCCAGTGTAGCCAGCCGGTTGCGCAGGGATTCGGCCTGCTCCCGCTGCGCGTGTTGCTGATCGGCGAGGTGCTGGTGCTGGGCGCGCAATTCGCTGATGCGCGCCTGCAGCGTTTCGACCTCGTGCTGCAAGTCCTGCCCCTGCTGCTCATGTTGCGTGAGCTGCTGATGCAGTCCCTCGATGTCCTGCTCCAGGGTGCCGAAGGAAAGCGCCGCGCGCTCCTCCCGCAAGCGCAGCGCGTGCGCGCCGAACTGGTTCGCCTGATTTTGTGCGTGCTCGATGCGCGTGCGCGCGACCTGCGCCTGCTGCGCGCTTTCCGCGCTGCGGACAGAACCGGCTTCCCACTCCGCCTGCACCGCCTGCATGGCCTGCTCGGCCTCTGTCAGCGCCGCCTGCGAGGCGCGCTGCGCCTGCTCGGCACGCGCACGTTCCGGCTCCAGCGCGGCCAGCTCGCTTTCGGTCTGCGCGGCCCGCTCACGGTCGGCATCAAGATGCGCCTGCGCCTCAGCCAGGCTGCGCTCCACCTGGGCCTGATCCTGCTCCAGTTGCGTGCGCCGCTCGCGTGCGTGCTGCAGCGCCTGCTCCAGGCGCGCGATCTCGGCGCCCACACTGTAAAATTCTTTCTGCGCGGCATTGAAGGCGTCATTGGCGTCGGTCTGCCCGGTCCGCCGCTTTTCTATCGACGCCTCGACCCGGCGCTGATCGGCCATGCGCGCTTCAAGCGCGGTCTCCTGCTCGGCGGTCTCGCGCTCGCGCGTGCTCACCTCGCGCTGCAAGGTGCGCCGGCGCAGCGCCATCAGCTCCGCCTTGAGGCGGCGCTCTTCCTGCTTCAGGCGCTGATAGCGTTCGGCGGCGCTGGCCTGGCGCTGCAGGCGCTCCAGTTGCTTGCCCAGCTCTTCGCGCACGTCGCTGATGCGCGCCAGATTTTCGCGCGTGTGGCCCATGCGATTTTCCGTCTCGCGGCGGCGTTCTTTATATTTGGATACGCCCGCCGCCTCTTCCAGCAGTACGCGCAGGTCGTCGGGCTTGGCCTCGATCAGGCGCGAGATCATGCCCTGCTCGATGATGGCGTAGCTGTGCGCGCCGAGGCCGGTGCCGAGGAACAGGTCGATGATGTCGCGCCGCCGGCAGCGCGTACCGTTGAGGAAATAATCGGACTGGCCGTCGCGCCCGACCTGGCGCCGGATCGACACCTCGGCGTACTGCGCGTACGGCCCGCCGAGGGCGCCGTCGCCGTTGTCGAACACCAGCTCGATGACGGCCTGGCCCACCGGCTTGCGTCCGCTGGCGCCATTGAAGATCACATCGGCCATGGATTCACCGCGCAGGCTCTTGGCCGAGCCCTCGCCCATCACCCAGCGCACCGCATCGATGATGTTGGACTTGCCGCAGCCGTTCGGGCCCACGATGGCCACCAGATTGCTCGGCAAATGCAGTGTCGTCGGGTCTACAAATGACTTGAACCCGGCCAGCTTAATCTTCGTCAGACGCATCGGAATTAAAGTAAGGGGAATTTAGGTTATTATTTGTAAAGCTAACACAAGAGCACAATCATGCCCACCCAGCCCAGCAAAGAACTCGAAACCTTCGTCAACCCCATGCCGGAACGGGATTATACCATCGAGATGCGGGTGCCGGAGTTTACTTGCCTGTGCCCCAAGACCGGCCAGCCCGACTTCGCCACGATCTTCATCCATTACGTGCCGAACGAGCACTGCATCGAGCTCAAGTCGCTCAAGCTGTACATGTGGAGCTACCGTAACGAAGGCGCCTTCCACGAGGCGGTGACCAACCGCATCCTGGACGACCTGGTGCGCGCCTGCGCCCCGCGCTACCTGCGCGTGCGCGCCGAGTTCTACGTGCGCGGCGGCATCTATACCACCGTCAGCGCCGAGCACCGCAGCCCCGCCTGGACGCCGCCCACGCCGGTGACCCTTCCCTAGCTGCTGGCTGCTCGCCACTTGCCACTGTATCTAGGCATCGACCTCGGCACCTCGGCCTGCCGCGCGCTGGCCATCGACGCGGCGGGTGCAGTATGCGCCCAGGCCACAGCCCCGCTACCACCGCCACTGCGCCTAGGCGCAGGCGTGGAGCAAGACCCCGCACTCTGGTGGCAGGCGCTCACGGCGGCGCTGCACGAGCTGTTTCAGCACATCCCGGCGGAACAGGTCACGGCGCTCGCCATCGACGGCACCTCCGGCACGCTGCTGTTGTGCAGCGCCTACGGCGAGCCGCTGGCCAACGCGCTCATGTACAACGACGCGCGCAGCATCTGCGAGGCCAGTTATATCGACGAGGTTGCGCCCGCCGCGAGCGGCGCCCACGGGCCGTCCAGCG
This sequence comes from Gammaproteobacteria bacterium, assembly GCA_030655395.1. Classification (GTDB taxonomy): domain Bacteria; phylum Pseudomonadota; class Gammaproteobacteria; order SURF-13; family SURF-13; genus JAQBXX01. The sequence continues at coordinate 4,080 of JAURVQ010000014.1, forward strand.
CGCTCGCCAAGCTCATGCACCTGCAGGCCAGCCTCGGCCCGCGCGCGCGCTACGCGCTGACACCCGCGGACTGGATTGCATGGAAACTCGGCGCGCCGCTCGGCGTGAGTGACGCACACAATTGCCTCAAGCTCGGCTACGACGTCATCGCGCGCCGCTGGCCGGACTGGCTCAACCGGCTCGGCGTGCGCCGGGAATTGTTGCCGGAGGTGGTCGTCTCGGGCACGGACATCGGCACGGTGAGCGCTACCGTCAGCACGCAGCTGGGTTTACGCGTAGACACGCGCATCGTCGCGGGCACTACCGACAGCACCGCCGCCTTCATCGCCACCGGTGCGCACCTCCCGGGCGAAGCGGTCACCTCGCTTGGCTCCACGCTGGTCATGAAAGTGCTCTCGGAGAAACCCGTTTTTGCGCCGCAATATGGCGTGTACAGCCACCGGCTGGGCGATCTGTGGCTCGCGGGCGCGGGCTCCAACAGCGGCGGCGCGGTGCTGCGGCATTTCTTCACGCCGCAACAGATCGCGGCGATGACGCCGCGCCTGCATCCCGAGCGGCCGACCGGCCTCGACTACTATCCGCTGGTGGCGCCGGGTGAGCGCTTTCCGCTTAATGATCCAGCGCTTGCGCCGCGCCTGGCACCGCGCCCCGCCGATGACGTCGAGTTTTTTCAGGGCATGCTGGAAGGCATGGCGCGCATCGAGCAGCGCGCGTATCAGGTGCTGGCCGAACTGGGCGCGCCCTACCCCGTGTCGGTGCGCAGCGTGGGCGGCGGCGCGGCGAACACATCGTGGAGCCTCATGCGCGCGCGCCTGTTAGGCGTGCCGCTGATTACACCCGCGCAGCACGAAGCGGCCTACGGCGCGGCCCTGCTGGCGCTGCACGGCACACGCCTGTTGCCTGCTCCGGCGCAGCCTGCCTCAGCCGGCGGCGTGCAGCCAGCGTAACAGCGCAACATCCACCAGGGTGCTCTGCGGCGGAACCTCGCCCTGCAGTACACGAAACGGCGCATCCGGCTCGCCGAGGTCGCTCAGCACGAGGCGCGCATCGCTGAAGTCGTGGTCGCGCGTGTAGTCATTGGGCGTGACGATGGTTGTCAGCCCCGCGCCGCGCGCGGAGCGCACGCCGTTTTCAGAGTCTTCAAAGGCAAGGCACTGTGCGGCACCCATATTCATCTTCTGCAACGTATAGTCATATATATCGCGCGCTGGCTTCTTCGCGGGCACGATGTCACCCGCGGCAATCACCTCGAACCAGGCTAGCGGAATTGCGGGCTGCGCGCATTCCAGCAGCGCGACCACATTGACGGGCGTGGTGGTGGTGGCGATGGCAAGGCGCAGCCCCGCTGCACGCGCCTCCTCCAGCAGGCGGCGCACACCGGGCCGCAACGGGATCGCGCCCTGCGCGAGCATTTCGGTATAGTGGCGTGTCTTGGCCACATGCAGACGTGCGATCAAGGCATCGAGATCGGGGGGGCGCCGGAAGGTGGTGTGGTAGCGGTCAAGATAAAAGCGCATGCGCTCCTTGCCGCCGGTCACCGCAAGCAATTCGCCGTAGAGCGCCACATCCCATGCCCAGTCCAGGCCCGCCTCGGCAAAGGCGCGATTAAACGCCACGCGATGACCATCGCGCTCGGTATCCGCCAGCGTACCGTCAACATCGAAAATCAGCGCCGCTAGATGACTCATGCCTGCCCTCATGGAAAACGGTGCAGCTTAGTCGAACACCGGCCCGCTGTCACCCGTGTCCACAGCATTTACGGCGGGGATAAGCAGGCATTGTGACGCGGGTGGTTTTTTGCTATAAAGTAGCGTTAATTTGTGGTTTCAGGAGAGTCGTTAATGCCCGCAGCAAAGTCCAAAGCGACTAAAACGAAAGTAACCAGGACGAAGGCGTCCAAGGCGGCTGCGCCCGCCAAATCCAAGCCCAAGGTTAAAGCCCCCGCGCCCAAGCCGAAGGTGAAGGCAAAGGCGCCCAAAGCAACTGCGCCCGCCAAAGCCAAAGCCAAGGCCCCCGCGCCCAAGCCGAGCGCACCCAAAAAGGCGCCACCCAGGCTCAAGCTGGTGCCCAAGGCGGCGCCCAAGACAGTACCTAAGACAACATCGGCAAGGCCTGTTGCGGCAAGGCCAGCCTCTGCGTCTTCACAAGTGACCGCGCTTGGCTTCGCCCCCTATCAGGAAAAAAAGGGCGAAGCGTACATGAATGAAAAGCAGACGGAACACTTCCGCCGCGTTTTGCACGCCTGGAAACGCCAGTTGATGGAGGAAGTGGATCGCACCGTGCATCACATGCAGGATGAGGCCGCCAACTATCCGGATCCCAATGATCGTGCCAGCCAGGAAGAAGAAATCACCCTCGAGCTACGCGCCCGTGACCGGGAGCGCAAGCTGATCAAGAAGATCGATGAGGCGCTGGCGAGCCTCGATCAGGGTGAGTACGGGTACTGCGACATCTGCGGTGTGGAGATCGGCATCCGTCGTCTGGAAGCCCGCCCCACCGCCACGCAGTGCATCGACTGCAAGATTCTGGAAGAGATCCGCGAAAAACAAATGGCCTGAGCGTCCGGCACGCGCAATTCATGGGCACCGAACACTGCAACGACATCCACCGCGCACGGAAAAAGATGCTGCTCGATAATTTCCTGGGCGGTGTGGCTTGGGGACTCGGCTCGGTAATGGGTGGTACGCTGGTACTGACCGTAGTGATTATCGTGATCAGCTATCTGCTGGGCAAGATCGAACTCGTGCCGATCATTGGGGAATGGGTGCAGGCCATCAGCCAGGAAGTAGCTAAACACCAAGCCACACGGCCCTGAGGAAACTGCGGCTCACGGAATATCCGTGCACTCCTCGTGTATCTTCAGGCGGTTGGCACGGGCAAAATTGAGGATATATTCGAACGCTGCCGGGTCTTTCTCGTGCAGCGCCTTGTCCACCACCAGGCATTTCTCCCCGTTGACGATGCGCGGTTGCGCGGTCTTCGAGTAGTGAATGCGATGGTCGGGGCCGAAACTCGCGAGCGCCGTGGAAATGCGTTCTATCCAGTCACTGGGACGGAACTTGCGCCCATCCTCGCTCACGCTTTCGATTACCAGCCGGCACTCCTGCTTCACCATGTTACTGTCTTCCTGCATCTGCTGTTCACCACTTTCCGCCGCTACTTCTCATTATTGGGTATCGGCACCGTACTTTCCTTACTTTAAGTCTGTGCAAACTTCAGACCAACGCGATGGCACCGAGTTCGCTGCTCCGAACCACATAGCGTGGCGCTTTTTACCCCATACCGGAGCAAAAAGCAACAGCATTGTGTGAATTGCGCGGGTCGAGGTGACGACAGACTCAGAGCTTGTCGGTATGCAGGACGATCTTCGCGGCCTGCTTGAGGCCGTTCAGGTAGCCTTGGTATTCCGCTGCGGCATGGGTGCGTTGCAGTTCGCGTTGCAGTTGCAGGCGTGCAGCGGCATCGAGCGCGGCGGGGTCGCCGTCACGCACCGCATATACCGCGACGACTGCATAATCGTCTGATTCCAGCGCCGTGCCGCCCACTGTGACGGCCGCCTTGGACTCCGGCGCGGGCCGCGCCAATCTGAAGGCGGCACGCACCAGGACGGCGTTGAGCTTGGCCTCGTCACGCCGGATCAGCCCCGGCTTCAGCCACTCCACACCGTGCTCTTTCGCCACGGTCTCGGCGCTCTCGCCCTTGGCCAGACGCGCCTGTAGCGCCATGCCCGCCGCCTGTATGCGCGCGCGCGCGGCTTCCTTGCGCAATTGCTCAACGATGGCCGGGCGCACTTCCTCCAGCGCACGCACGGCGGAAGGCTTATGCTCCTTCATGCGCAGCACCACGCTGCGATGATCTCCAATCTCGATCGGCTCGCTGTTGAATCCACGCACCACGACCTCGTCACTGAAGGCCGCGTTGGCAACCTTGGGATGGGCCGCAATACCGTCACCCCCTCTGCGCGCAAACAACGCGCTGCTCTTCACACTAAGCCCCAGTTGCTCGGCGGCGACGGCGAGCGAGTCCGGATTTTCGTAGGCGAGATTGGTCAGTATCTCGAGCTTTTCAAAATACTGCTGCTCCGCCTTGCGCTTGCGGACGTCACTTTCGAGTTGCGGACGCACCTCGTCGAAACTCTTGGTGCTCGCGGCCTGCTCTTCGTAGAACTTGCGCAACTCCTGCTCGTCGGGCGTGATGCGCTGCGCGAGCTCGTCCGCCGTCAATTCGATATAGTCGATGCTCACCTGTTCCGGCGCCGTGAACTGCTCGCGCTGCTGACGGTAATAGGCGCTGACCGCGGCGGCATCCGGCTCTGCGCCGGCAGCGAAGCGCGCCAGCGGCAGCAGCAGATAACCGATCTCGCGCTGTTGCTCCCTGAGGCGGATCACACTGTCGAGTTCGCGTGGCGTGACCATGGCGCTCGTCGTCACGCCGTTGCTCATCTGCTCGCTGAGCAGCGCATGGCGCAGACGTTTTTCGAACGCCGCCGGGGTCAGGCCGATGGCGCGCAGACGCTGCTCGTAAATCTGTTTGGAAAATGTCCCGTTATCCAGCAGCTCGGGCATGGAATGTATCTGTTCGGCGAGATCGGCATTGCTGACACGCAGACCGGCGTCTGTGGCCGCCTGCTCGACGAGTATATCCTCCACCAGCCGGTCAACCACCGCGCGCTTGGTTCTGGCCTCATCCGGGCGCTGCTGATCGAAGGCCTTGCCCAGCAAGGTCCTCAGGCGTTGCTGCTCCTGTTCATAGGCCTGCTGGAAATCGCGCTGCCCGATGTCGGTGCCGTTGACGCTCGCGACACTCACATTGGCATCAGTACCGGCATACTCCTGGATACCCCACAGAGCAAACGGTACGATAAGAAGGAAGATGATGACACGCGCCGCCCATACCTGGGCGCGCTCACGGAGTATCTGAAGCATGGATTCAGTCTTGAGCGAAGCTTCTAAAAATTTGCGGTACCTTGGGAAATATAAAGAGGGCGCACCCAACGGGAACGCCCTCTCGTCACTGGACAGTGGCGGAGTGGACGGGACTCGAACCCGCGACCCCCTGCGTGACAGGCAGGTATTCTAACCAGCTGAACTACCACTCCTAATGCTGGCGCCTCACAAAATACGGCATTTGTTCCAGCACAGCGTTGCGGCGTTGCCTATGCTGCCCGGCAATGCCGCACCCTGCCGGAACAAAAATCTGTTACTTGCAGAGGTGCCTTGCTGTGCTGGTGGGTGCTGAGGGGTTCGAACCCCCGACATTCGCCGTGTAAAGGCGACGCTCTACCAGCTGAGCTAAGCACCCAAGGAAGCCGCCTAGTTTACGGCATCCTTGAGGGCTTTGCCAGCCTTGAAGGCAGGTACCTTGGCGGCCTTGATCTTGATGGCGGCGCCGGTTTGCGGGTTACGTCCGGCGCGTGCCGCACGCTTGCGCACCAGGAAAGTGCCAAAGCCTACCAGGGCCACCTGATCGCCCTTCTTGAGCGCCTTGGTGATCGCGGCAACAACGGAGTCCACGGCCTGACCTGCGGCGGATTTGGAGAGGTCGGCGGAAGCGGCAACTGCATCGATTAATTCTGATTTATTCACTGATGAATCTCCCTTCTGGTTGAGATGATTGGCCGGTATTACGCTGTGTAACAGCTTGCGCCTTTATACCAACTGGCGGAAAGCCGTGTCAAGCAAATACACACGTCTCAGTGCGTGGTGGGCGTGCTGCCTTCCTTGCCTTCGACCGCCTTTTCCTGCTGTACCGCCACCGCAGCCTTTTCCGGCAACGGCTCCGGCATGTGCTGCAAGGCGATATTCAGCACCTCATCGATCCAGCGTACGGGACGGATGTTCAGGCGCTGCTGCACCTCTTTGGAAATATCCGCCAGGTCGCGGCGGTTTTCCTCGGGGATGATGACCGTGGTGATGCCGCCGCGATGCGCGGCCAGCAGCTTTTCCTTGAGGCCGCCTATGGGCAGTACTTCGCCGCGCAGCGTGATCTCGCCGGTCATCGCCACATCGGCGCGCACCGGGATGTGCGTGAGCGCGGAGACCAGCGCGGTGCACATCCCGACACCGGCGCTGGGGCCGTCCTTCGGCGTCGCGCCTTCCGGCACGTGGATGTGGATGTCGCTCTTCTCGAACACATCGCCCGCGATACCGAGCACAGCGGCACGGTTACGCACCACGGTGCGCGCGGCCTCGATGGACTCCTTCATCACGTCACCCAGTTGACCGGTGCGGATAATGCCGCCCTTGCCCGGCACCACCGCGGCCTCGATGGTCAGCAGTTCGCCGCCGACCTCGGTCCACGCCAGCCCGGTGACCTGGCCGATCTGATCGTGCTCCTCGGCGCGCCCGAAGCGGAAACGCCGCACACCGAGGTATTTATCCAGATTGCGCACGCCTATCACCGCGCGCCGCTTGTCCGGCTGGAGCGAAACCTCCTTCACCACCTTGCGGCAAACCTTGGATATCTCGCGCTCCAGATTGCGTACGCCGGCCTCACGCGTGTAATAGCGGATAATGTCGCGGATCGCCGCCTCGTTGAAGGCGATTTCCTTTGCCTTGAGACCGTTGTTGCCGATCTGCTTGGGTATCAGGTAACGCAACGCGATATTGAGCTTTTCATCTTCGGTGTAACCGGAGAGACGGATCACTTCCATGCGATCGAGCAGCGGCGCCGGAATGTTGAGCGTGTTGGCGGTCGCCACGAACATCACGTTGGAGAGGTCGTAATCCACCTCCAGGTAATGATCGTTGAAGGCGTGGTTCTGCTCCGGATCGAGCACTTCGAGCAGGGCAGAGGCCGGATCGCCGCGGAAGTCCATCGCCATCTTGTCGATCTCATCCAGCAGGAACAACGGGTTGCGCGTTTCCACCTTGGCCAGATTCTGGATGATCTTGCCCGGCATCGAACCGATATAGGTGCGGCGGTGGCCGCGAATCTCAGCCTCATCGCGCACGCCGCCCAGCGACATGCGCACGAATTTGCGGTTGGTGGCGCGCGCGATGGAGCGCCCGAGCGAAGTCTTGCCCACGCCGGGGGGGCCCACCAGACACAGGATAGGACCCTTCAGTTTATTCACCCGCTGCTGCACCGCGAGGTACTCGAGAATGCGCTCCTTGACCTTCTCCAGGCCATAGTGATCGGTTTCCAGCACCTCTTCGGCACGCGCCAGCTCGTGGCTGATCTTGGTGTGTTTCTTCCACGGCACGCTCACCAGCCAGTCAAGATAATTGCGCACCACGGTCGCCTCGGCGGACATCGGAGACATCATCTTGAGCTTGGCAAGCTCCGCCATGGCTTTTTTGCGCGCCTCTTTGGGCATGCCGGATTGCTTGATCTTGCGGGTGAGCTCATCGATCTCGTTCGGCGCCTCGTCGAGGTCACCCAGCTCTTTCTGGATGGCCTTCATCTGTTCGTTCAGATAGTACTCGCGCTGATTTTTTTCCATCTGGCGCTTGACGCGCCCGCGGATGCGCTTCTCCACCTGCAGCAGATCGAGCTCGCGCTCCAGCAGCCCGATCAGGTGTTCGAGGCGCTCACGCGGCGTCACCATCTCCAGGATGTGCTGCTTTTCCTCGATACGCAGCGTCATGTGTGCCGCCACGGTATCGGCCAGACGGCCCGGATCATCAATGCTCGCCAGCGATGACAGGATTTCCGGCGGCACTTTCTTGTTGAGCTTGACGTACTGGTCGAACTGGTCGAGCAGCGAGCGTGCCAGCACTTCGGCCTCGCGCTCATCCAGCGGTTTGGGGGGAAAGGTGGCGACCTGCGCCGTGAAATAGTCCTCGTGGTCGAGGAAGTGCAGGACGCGGGCGCGCTCGCTGCCTTCCACCAGCACGCGCACGGTGCCGTCCGGCAGCTTGAGTAGCTGCAGGATGCTGGAGAGCGTGCCGATTTCGTAGATGTCCTGGGTCTGCGGCTCGTCCAGCGCGGCGCTCTTTTGCGCCACGAGCAGGATGTGCTTGTTGCCCGCCATCGCGGCCTCGAGGGCCTTGATCGACTTGGCGCGCCCGACGAACAGCGGGATCACCATGTGAGGATAGACCACCACATCGCGCAACGGCAGCACGGGGATCACGGGGGGCCCGGCAGGTGTCAGGTCGGTAGCTTCAGACGGCATGGCGGTAGGCTCCTGGCACACGGACCGCAGTCCGGCGCCTCAGCGTTGAAAGAGAATCAGTGACTATCGCTATCGAGATGCGGGCCGCGCGCCGATAAATCAAGGGGCGAGATCAGTGCGGTGTTGCGCGCTGCTGCTCGGCGCCCTCATAGATCATGAGCGGTTCGCTCTGTCCGTTGATGACGCCCGCATCCACCACCACCTTGCTCACGTGGTTCATCGACGGCAGGGTGTACATGGTGTCGAGCAGCGCACGCTCCAGAATCGAGCGCAGCCCGCGCGCGCCGGTCTTGCGTTCCAGCGCCTTGCGCGCCACGGCATTCAGACCGTCTTCACGAAATTCGAGCTGGGTGCCCTCCATCTCGAACAGCTTCATGAACTGCTTGACGATGGCGTTTTTCGGTTCCGTGAGGATGCGCATCAACGCCTCCTCATCGAGCTCTTCCAGCGTCGCCACCACCGGCAGACGCCCGACGAATTCGGGAATAAGACCGTAACGAATCAGGTCTTCCGGCTCCACCGTGCGCAGGATTTCACTCGCACTCTTCTTGTCGTCCTTGCTCTTGATCTCGGCGGAGAAGCCGATGCCGCCCCGCTCCGAGCGGTCGCGGATAATCTTGTCGAGACCGGAAAACGCTCCGCCGCAAATAAACAGGATATTGGCGGTGTTGACCTGCAGGAATTCCTGCTGCGGATGCTTGCGCCCGCCCTGCGGCGGCACCGAGGCGATGGTGCCTTCGATCAGCTTGAGCAGCGCCTGCTGCACGCCTTCGCCGGACACGTCGCGTGTGATCGAGGGATTGTCGGACTTGCGCGAAATCTTGTCGATCTCGTCGATATAGACGATGCCGGTCTGCGCCTTCTCCACGTCGTACTCGGCCTTTTGCAGCAGCTTCTGGATGATGTTCTCCACATCCTCGCCCACATAGCCGGCCTCGGTCAGCGTAGTGGCATCGGCAATGGCGAACGGCACGTTAAGCAGCCGCGCGAGCGTCTCGGCGAGCAGCGTCTTGCCCGAGCCGGTGGGGCCGACGAGCAGGATATTGCTCTTGGACAGCTCGACGTCTTCCTTCTTCAGTCCTACCTCGAGGCGCTTGTAGTGGTTGTACACCGCGACCGACAGCACCTTCTTGGCGTGCGTCTGGCCGACCACGTAGTCGTCGAGTATTTTCTTGATCTCATGCGGCGCGGGCAGCTTGCCCTTGGCGAGCGTGGATTTCTCCTGCACCTCTTCGCGGATGATGTCGTTGCACAACTCCACGCACTCGTCACACACATAGACCGAGGGGCCGGCGATGAGTTTACGCACCTCATGCTGACTCTTGCCGCAGAAAGAACAATACAGCAGCTTGTCGCTGCCACCGCCCTTGCCGTGTTTATCCTCGATCATCGCTTGCCTCGCTCATCCAGATTGCTCAAGCCTTCTTGATCTCGCGTTCCGCCATCACCGCGTCAATCAAACCATACTTCACTGCGGCGTGCCCGTCCATAAAATTATCACGGTCGGTATCGCGTTGAATCTTTTCCAGCGCCTGGCCGGTGTGTTTCTCCAGAATCTTGTTGAGGCGCTCGCGCACCGCCAGTATCTCGCGCGCATGGATGTCGATGTCGGTGGCCTGGCCCTGGAAACCGCCCAGCGGCTGGTGAATCATGAGGCGCGAGTGCGGCAGGCAATAACGCTTGCCCTTGGCGCCGCCCGCCAGCAACAGCGCGCCCATGGACGCTGCCTGGCCGATGCACATGGTGCTCACATCCGGCTTGATGAACTGCATGGTGTCGTAGACCGACAGCCCCGCACTCACCACACCGCCCGGCGAATTGATGTAGAGATGGATAT
>JAURVQ010000095.1 GCA_030655395.1 Gammaproteobacteria bacterium
CCGCCCCCTAAACAGGGGGCGGGGACGTGTGAATAAGCTACTGCTCGGCGGGTTTTTCTTCCTCTCTGCTTTCCGTTCCCGGCAAAGCACCGATCTTTAATGTCTTCACCGCGTTGGCGGTGGTCTGGATGATTTCAATCATGTAGTCGGCGATGCACAGACTCGTGCCGGGCTCGGGGATCGCCTCCAGATAGTCGAGAATCAGCCCGTTCAGGGTCTTGGGGCCGTCGGTGGGGAGTTGCCAGCGCAGTACGCGGTTGAGGTCGCGGATGTTGACGCCACCGTCCACCAGATAGGTGCCGTCGTCCTGGCGGCGGATTTCCTTGATGCTGGCGGAGGGGTCGGTGGTGAACTCGCCCACGATCTCCTCAAGGATGTCCGCCAGCGTCACCAGCCCCTGAATATCGCCGTACTCGTTGACCACGAGCCCGACGCGCTGTTTCTGGCGCTGAAAGTTCAGCATCTGCGTGTTGAGCGGCGAGCCCAGCGGCACAAAATAGGGCTCCTGCGTCACATTGACCAGCGCCTCCTTGTTGAATTCGCCGCGCGCCAGCAGGTGCAGGGCGTCACGCAGGTGCAGCAGCCCGATCACGTTTTCAACGCCGCCACGGTGCACCACGAGCCGGGTGTGCTGGCTGCTCGTAATCTGATTGACGATGTCGTCCCATTCATCATTGAGATCGATGCCCGCGATCTCGTTGCGCGGGATCATGATGTCTTCCACCGTAACCTTCTCCAGATCGAGGATGCTGAGCAGCATTTTCTGGTGCCGGCGCGGGATCAGGGCGCCGGCCTCGTTGACCACGGTGCGCAGCTCTTCATGGCTTAGATGATTTCTTTCGCCCGCCTCGATGGAAATCCCCAACAGCCTCAGCACGCCATTCGAGAGGGTGCTCACCAGCCATACCACCGGATAAAACAGCTTGAGCAGGGGGCGCAGCACATAGGCGGCCGGAAAGGCGACACGTTCCGAGTAAAGCGCACCGAGCGTCTTGGGCGCTACGTCGGTGAAGATTGTCCCCGCGATGGTAAGCAGAGCCACCGCGACAGCGGCACCCACATCTCCCAGCAGTTGCAGACCGATAATGGTGGCGACGGCGGTGGCCAGATTGTTGGCGAAGTTATTGCCCAGAATCAGCAGGCCTATCAGGCGGTCGGTGCGCTGCAACAATGCCTGCGCATGCATGGCCCCGCGATGCTTGATGTTCACCAGGTGCCGCAGGCGGTAACGGTTGAGGGTGAGCAAGCCGGTTTCGGAGCCGGAGAAAAACGCCGCCAACAGGATCAACAGCACCAGAGCCCCGAATAAGGCGCTTAACGGGATATCATTCATAGGTTCTTAAGCGGGTGGCAAGTGACTTTTTCAAGACCGGCCGCCGCAGCGGTCGCGCCTGCCGACGTTGAGAGATCAACGTCCAAGCATTACTTCCAGTACCAGTTTGGTACCGGAGTAGGCGAGCATCAGCGCAAAAAATCCGGCCAGCGTCCAGCGTATGGCGGTGCGTCCGCGCCAGCCGAAACGCCAGCGCCCCCACAACAGCGTGGCGAATACAATCCAGGCGAGCAGGGAGAGAATGGTTTTGTGCGCGAGGTGCTGGGCGAAAATATTTTCCAGAAACAGCGCACCGCTCAGCAAGGCCAGACTGAGCAGCACAAAGCCGGCCCAGATAATCTGGAACAGCAGGTCTTCCATGGTCTGCAACGGCGGCAGCGCGCGGATGAATCCGCCTGGGTGTTTGTGGCGCAGATGAGCGTCCTGGATGGCAAACAGTCCCGCCTGCACCGCGGCGATGCCCAGCAGGCTGTAAGCGAGAATCGAGATCAGGATATGGATGTCCAGCCCCTTGAAGCCGTTGCTCGTCGCGAGCAGGTGATGGCCGGGGAAGAGGCCTGCGAGCAGCAGGGTGAGTGCCGCCAGCGGCAACAGCCCGATGCCGAGATTTTCCACCGGTTTGACGAAAGCGGTGAGCAGGAGCAGCAGCGCAATGAGCCAGCCGATCAGTGAGGTGGCGTTGAAAAAGCCGAGATTCAGCCCGTCGGGTGTGATGATCCAGCGATACAGTTCTGAGGCGTGCAAACCCACCGCCACCAGGCCCAGGGCGATCAGCCCCAGCTTGGCGGCCTGTGTCGTGGCCGCACGCGACAGGCGCAGGGCGAGCAACAGCCCGGTCACGAGATAGAGAATGATCGCAACTATACCGGTCACGCTGATATTCATTAGGGCACCTCTAAAAATCCGCTAAAGCCACGATGGCCCGTTGGAAGTGCGCTTAAAATGCGGGGCCGCGAAGCGGCAGACTACCTGTACACTGCGCTTTTTCACGCATTTCCGCCTTGCCCTCGCGTCGTGATCGAATTTTTAGACGCGCCCATTGCTCATATAGTCTACGTTTTATGCTATTTTTTGTCCATGAGCCAGAAGCCGCACCTTACCGTAGCCGCCGTGGTGGAGCAGGCGGGACGTTTTCTCATGGTCGAGGAAGCAGCCGATGGCCGGGTGGTGTACAACCAGCCCGCCGGGCATCTGGACGAGGGCGAGACACTGGTGCAAGGTGTTGCCCGCGAAACACTGGAGGAAACGGCGTGGCACTTCGAGCCCGAGTCTATCATCGGCATTTACCGCTGGAACAGCCCCGTCAACGGCGTTACCTATGTGCGCGTGTGTTTCAGCGGCCGCTGCCACGGGCATGAGCTTGGGCGTGCGCTGGACAGCGGTATCCTGCGCGCACTCTGGCTGACGCGCGATGAGGTGCGCGCGCTCGGCCATCAGTTGCGCAGCCCCATGGTGTTGCGCTGCATTGATGATTATCTCGCGGGCATGGTTTATCCGCTCAGCCTGATTACTGAACTGGCCTAGGGCGCCATGGGGTTTCGTGACAGTCTGATGCCGTGTATTTTGTCGGCTGTATGCAGCGCCGGAGGCATGTGGGCGGCGCCGGTTCAGGCCGATACCTTCGTGCGGCGCGACATCATCACCGATCCCACGCCGGGGCGATTCTCCGTCTGCTCCGAACACACGTGTCACAAGGTGGTGCAGATTTCGTTGGCACCCGCACAGTGGCAGCAGGTACGCGATCAGTTTTCACCGTCGGCGGAGAGTGCCGCCGATGAACGCATGCACATCGCGCGCGCGATTGCGCTCATGGAAGCCCTCGTCGGCCCGCTGGCGGGCACATCGAATGACAAGGGGCGCAATTTTAAGGGCGTGGGCACGGACGGGCAGATGGACTGCATTGATGAATCCACCAACACCACCAGTTACCTCACGATGATGGCGCAGGATGGCCTGATCACTCAACACAGCGTGGAAGACCGCGTGACGCGCGGATTCATATTTTTTCGTCCGCATACCACGGCGGTGATACGCGACAACGCAAGCGGAGAACGATTCGCGGTGGATTCCTGGTTTCTCGATAACGGCGAGCCGCCGTTTATCCTGCCGTTACCGGTGTGGCAGGACGGCTGGGAGCCCACGCCGTGAGAGATATGAGATACATGCTGGCGGCGGTTATTTTTTTCGCAGCAATGCCGGTGGCCCGCGCGCAGACTGACGCTCCGGCGCTCGATGGATTTCCGGTGTGTTATAACTTCGAGTGCAGCAGACAGGAAACCGTCACACTTGACGCGCAGCAGCGGCAGGCAATGCGAGCGCTGTTCACGCCGGCGGCAGCGTCGGCGGCAGAGGAGCGCGCCATGATCCGCCGTGCCATTGCGCAGATGGAGGTCTTCGCCGGCGTGCTCGCCGGCACTTCCGGCGAACTAGGCGGGAACGTCGCGGGCGCAGGCCGTCCGGGCCAGATGGACTGCATCGACGAATCCAGCAACACCACCACCTACCTCACGCTGTTGCAGCAAGACGATTTGCTGCGCTGGCATCAGGTGCAGCCGCGCGCGCAGCGTGACAAATGGATTATTGATATCCACTGGACCGCGGTGATACGCGATACGGACAGCGGACAACTGTACGCCGTGGACTCATGGTTTCTCGACAACGGCCAGCCGCCCTATATTCAGAGACTGGAGGACTGGCTGGATAAAAAGGACTTTGCAGAACAGGACGGGCGCCTCTAAAAATGATGGATTTTGATTCAAGACAAGGCGCAGCGCCGTCGAGCAGCGCAGCATACACGCCAGTATGTGAGCAGCGGAGACAAGCTGTAACGCAGTATTGGAGCAAAAGACACATTTTTAGTGGTGCCCGGGATGAGTAAGCGCGTCATCGTCGGAATGTCCGGCGGCGTGGATTCCTCCGTGGCCGCGTGGCTGTTGCTGCAACAGGGCTATGAGGTGCACGGTCTGTTCATGAAAAACTGGGAGGGCGACGATGCCGACGAGCACTGCACCGCCGCCGCAGATTTTCAGGACGCCAAGGACGTCTGCGCGAAGCTCGATATCCCCCTGCACGCGGCGAACTTCGCCAGGGAGTATTGGGAGCGCGTATTCAGTTACTTTCTGGAAGAATACCGCGCCGGCCGCACGCCCAACCCCGACGTGCTGTGCAACAAGGAAATCAAGTTCAAGAGCTTTCTGGAGCACGCGCTGGCACTCGGCGCGGAGCTGATCGCTACCGGCCATTACGCGCGCAGCGCGCAACGCCACGGCGTGTTTCACCTGCTGAAGGCGTGTGATCTCAACAAGGATCAGAGCTATTTTTTGCATGGTCTCGGACAGATACAGTTGGCGCGCACGTTGTTCCCGCTGGGCGAGCTGACCAAGCCGGAGGTGCGCGTCATCGCCGCGCAACAGGGTTTCGTCAATTCCGCCAAGAAAGACAGCACCGGCATCTGCTTCATCGGCGAGCGTAATTTCAAGAATTTTCTCTCGCGCTATCTGCCCGCGCAGCCCGGCGAGATACGCAGCGTGGACGGGACGCGGCTCGGCAGGCACGACGGCCTCATGTATTACACGCTGGGCCAGCGTCAGGGGCTGGGCATCGGCGGCCGGCACGGCGCGAGCGGGGATGCGTGGTACGTGACGGGCAAGGATATGGAGAAAAATGTGCTCGTCGTCGCGCAGGGGCACGACCATCCCTCGCTTTACAGCCGGAGCCTTGCCGCGCATGATCTCTGCTGGGTGCCGGGCAATGCGCCGCAGGCGCCGCTCTCCTGCGCGGCCAAGACACGTTACCGCCAGACCGATCAGCCCTGTACGATTACGAAAACAGAAAAAGGTATTTGTGAAGTACAATTTGATGCGCCACAACGTGCCGTGACGCCCGGCCAGTCGGTGGTGTTTTATCAGGGCGAGGAATGTTTGGGCGGTGGCGTGATCGAGCATACATACTAATGGAAGATTATGACATTCTCATATAAAGACAAGGCACTTGCCCTCGCCGGGATATTTCAGGCCTGCCGCCTGGTGCAGCAGGTGGCGCGCAAAAACATGGCTGACAACGTGGCGTTGGAGGCCAGCCTGGCGAGCGTATTCAACCTGGACGCAGACACCACCGAGGCCGTCTACGGCGGAGTGGAGGGTGTGCGTCCGGGATTAAAAATATTGCAGGAACAACTGGAAAAAAGCAGTGAGCCCAGAGACATCGAGCTTACGCGTTACGTCATCGGCGTCATGCACCTCGAGCGTCAGCTTGCCGGACAGCCGGAGATGCTGGAGCGCATACAGGAAGGCATCGCAAGCGCGCAACAAAAGCGCGAAGCATTGGCCATTACGCATCCGGAGGTGATCGCGCAGTTGGCGAAGGTCTACAGCGACACCGTCAGCACCCTGACACCGCGCATCATCGTGCAGGGCGAAGAGGGTTATCTCTCCAACCCGGAAACCGCGAACAAGGTGCGCGCACTGCTGCTCGCCGCGATGCGCTCGGCGGTACTGTGGCGCCAGGTCGGCGGGCGGCGCTGGCAGTTGCTGTTTGTGCGCAGCGCATTGGTGCGAGAAGTGGCGGCTATGTTGCAGCGGTAGGTCGGATCAAGCGTAGCGGATCCGGCGAAGCTGCTACGTTGTAGCCGTCATCTCTTTTTCCGCCGTTGCAACGTATTCCGCCATCGGGTGGAAATTGAGATAGCGATAGATCTTCTCCGACAGCGGTGCGATGCGGTGGGTGTAGTCCATGTATTCTTTCACGGTCGGGATGTGTCCGAGCTTGGCGGTGACGGCGGAGAGTTCTGCCGAGCCTAGATACACGTTGGCCTCCTTGCCCATGCGGTTGGGGAAGTTTCGGGTGGAGGTGGACATCACGGTGGCGCCGTCACGTACGCGCGCCTGATTGCCCATGCAGAGTGAGCAGCCGGGGACTTCGGTGCGCGCGCCGGCGCGGCCGAAGATGGCGTAGTAGCCCTCTTCGGTGAGCTGGTGTGCGTCCATGCGCGTGGGCGGCACGATCCACAGGCGTACCGGCACTTCGCCGCCGTCTTCCAGTATCTTGCCCGCCGCGCGGTAGTGGCCGATGTTGGTCATGCACGAGCCGATGAACACCTCGTCCACGTGATCGCCTGCGACTTCCGACAGGGGTTTGATCTTGTCCGGGTCGTTGGGGCAGGCGAGCAGCGGTTCCTTGATCGCGTTCATGTCTATCTCGACCACGGCGGCGTATTCGGCGTCTTTGTCGGCTTCGAGTAATTCCGGCTTGGCGAGCCAGGCCTCCATCATCTCTATGCGCCGCTCCAGCGTGCGGCGGTCTTCGTAGCCGGTGGCGATCATCCACTTCAACAGCGTGACGTTGGAGGTGAGATATTCGATCACCGGCTCTTTATTGAGGCGCACGGTGCAGCCGTTGGCGGAACGCTCCGCCGAGGCGTCGGCGAATTCAAACGCCTGTTCGATCTTGAGATCGGGCAATCCCTCAATCTCCATCACGCGCCCGGAGAAGATGTTCTTTTTTCCTTTTTTGTCGAGCGTGAGCAAACCCTGCTGCAGCGCGACATAAGGAATGGCGTTCACCAGATCGCGCAGCGTGATGCCGGGCTGCATCTTGCCCTTGAAGCGCACCAGCACCGACTCCGGCATGTTGAGTGGCATCACCCCGAGCGCGGCGGCGAAGGCGACGAGGCCGGAGCCAGCCGGGAAGCTGATGCCGATGGGAAAGCGCGTGTGCGAGTCGCCGCCGGTGCCGACGGTGTCGGGCAGCAGCATGCGGTTCAACCACGAGTGGATGATGCCGTCACCGGGGCGCAGCACCACGCCGCCGCGGGTGCGGATGAAATCGGGCAGGTCATGCTGCAACTGGATGTCGATCGGTTTCGGATAGGCCGCCGTGTGGCAGAAGCTCTGCATGACCAAGTCCGCAGAGAAACCGAGGCAGGCGAGTTCTTTCAATTCATCGCGCGTCATGGCGCCGGTGGTGTCCTGCGAGCCGACCGTGCTCATGCGCGGTTCGCAATAGGTGCCGGGGCGCATGCCTTTCACGCCGCAGGCGCGGCCGACCATTTTCTGCGCCAGCGTGTAACCCTTGCCGCTGTCGGTCGTCGCCAGCGGACGGATGAACAATGGCGAGCACTCCAGCCCCAGATGTTCGCGCGTCTTGTCGGTGAGCGCGCGGCCGATGATGAGCGGAATGCGCCCGCCTGCGCGCACTTCGTCGGGCAGGGTGATGGGCTTCAGTTCGAAGCGTGCTAACTCTGCGCCTGTTTCACTGGTGATGCGCCCGGCGCGCGGATAAATTTTTATCACATCGCCGGTGTTGAGTTTGTCCACCGCGCACTCGATGGGCAGCGCGCCGGAATCTTCCGCCGTATTGAAAAAGATGGGCGCGATCTTGCCGCCCAGTATCACGCCGCCCTGACGCTTGTTCGGCACGCAGAGCATGTCGTGCCCCATGTGCCACAGCACGGAGTTGATGGCGGACTTGCGCGAGGAGCCGGTGCCGACGACGTCGCCGACATAGGCCAGCGGATGGCCTTTCTTTTGCAGCGCCTCTATGGTGCCGAGCGCGTCCGGCATTTTATTGATGAGCATGCTCTTGGCATGCAGCGGGATGTCCGGGCGGCTCCACGCCTCGGAGGCGGGCGAGAGGTCGTCGGTGTTGGTTTC
>JAURVQ010000106.1 GCA_030655395.1 Gammaproteobacteria bacterium
TTTTCCGGGCAACCTGTTCAAAAATAATCCGCGTGTGATTGCGCTGCCGCACCTCGGCGCATCCACCGGCGAGGCCGAGGATAACTGCGCCGTGATGGTGGCGGAGCAGGTGCGTGATTTTCTCGAAAACGGCAATATCCACAACTCGGTGAATTTCCCTGAGGTGATGATGCCGCGCACCGAGGGCCAGCGCATCGCCATCGCCAATGCCAATGTGCCCAACATGGTCGGACAGATTTCCACCGCCATGGCCAAGGCCGGCATCAACATCATTGATCTGCTCAACAAGTCGCGCGGCGACTATGCGTATACCCTGGCCGATGTCGAAGGCAAGATTCCCGACAACGTGGTGCAGGAGATCGCAAAAATTGACGGCGTGCTGTCGGTGCGGACTCTTTAAGGCAGAGAAAAGATACAAGAGAAAAGAGGAAAGGGAGATGAAAATAAGTAGTAAGACTAAGAGTGGCTTTTCTTTTCTCTTGCCTCTTTGCTCTTTTCTCTACGTCTAATTATGAACGACAACCTGCAAGCCTTACGCGACCGCATTGATGTGCTGGATGAGAAAATCCAGGCACTGATAAGTGAGCGCGCGGCGTGTGCGCAGCAGGTCGCCGAGGTCAAGCGCGCAAGCGGCGATCACAACGAGTGTTATCGCGCAGAGCGTGAGGCTGAGGTGCTGCGCAAGGCGCTGGCGCGTAATCGCGGCCCACTCAGCGACGCAGAGATGGCGCAGCTGTTCCGCGAGATCATGTCCGCCTGCCGTGCGCTGGAGCAGCCGCTCAGCGTCGCTTACCTGGGGCCGCAGGGCACATACTCCGAGGCGGCGGTACTCAAGCACTTCGGTCACGCGGTCACGGCGCTGCCGCTGACAGGCATTGAAAGTATATTTCACGATGTCGAATCCGGTGCGGCGAACTATGGTGTGGTGCCGGTGGAAAATTCCACCGAGGGCGTCATCAGCCACACGCTGGATATGTTCATGATCTCGCCGCTCAAGATTTGCGGCGAGGTGGAATTACCCATTCATCATCACCTGCTGAGTAAAGCCGACGCGCTGGGCGCAGTCACGCGCGTGTACGCGCACCAGCAGGCGTTTGCGCAATGCCGCGCCTGGCTCGATGCTCACCTGCCCGGTGTTGAGCGCGCGGCGGTCAGCAGCAACGCGGAAGGCGCACGACGCGCGGCACAGGAGCCCGGCACGGCTGCGATTGCAGGTGACTCCGCCGCAGCCATTTACCAACTGCACTCACTGGCCTCAAACATCGAAGATGACCCGCGTAACACTACGCGCTTCCTGGTGATTGGCAAACAGGGTGCGGCGCCGAGCGGCCAAGATAAAACATCGTTGCTGGTGTCTACGCGCAACCAGCCTGGCGCGCTGCACAGTTTGCTTGCGCCATTGGCGCACCACAAAATAAGCATGACGCGTATCGAGTCGCGCCCATCACGCCAGACGGCGTGGGAGTATGTGTTTTTCATCGATATCGAAGGTCACGCGCAAGACCAGCCGGTCGCCTCGGCACTGCTGGAAATCCAGCCCGAGGCGGCGTTGTTGAAGGTACTGGGTTCTTATCCCAAGGCCGTGCCTTAGGCCACTGCGCCATGCGTGTCTCTTTTACGGAATTGGCCACGCCGGGCGTGCGCAATCTGCAACCTTATGTGCCGGGCAAGCCGGTTGCGGAACTGGAGCGCGAATACGGTGTGCGCGATGTCATCAAGCTCGCCTCGAACGAAAATCCACTGGGTCCGAGCCCGCGCGCGGTGAGGGCAGTGCAGCAGTCCCTGACCCAGCTCGCGCGTTATCCGGACGGCGCAGGATTTGAACTGCGTGCTGCGCTTGCGCGCAAGCACGGCGTCACGCTGGATCAAGTCACGCTGGGCAACGGCTCGAATGATCTGCTGGAGCTGATTACACGCGCGTTTGTCACACCGCGGCATGAGGTGGTGTTTTCCGCGCATGCCTTTGCCGTGTATCCCATTGTGACGCAGGCGGTCGGCGCCACGGCGCGTGTTGCCGCAGTGCGCAACTGGGGACATGATCTCAGCGCCATGCAGGCATTGGTGAATGAACATACGCGTGTGGTGTTTATCGCCAACCCGAACAATCCCACCGGCACCTGGCTTTCGGGGCGTGCGCTGGAAGATTTTTTACAGACAGTTCCTCCCTCTGTTTTGGTCGTCGTGGATGAGGCGTATTTTGAGTACGCATGCGACATTGCCTCCGACTACCCGGATGCGAGCCTGTGGCTCGCGCGCTTTCCGAACCTGATTGTGACACGCACCTTTTCCAAGGCCTATGGTCTCGCTGGACTGCGCGTGGGTTACGCGCTGTCGCAGCCCGATGTGGCCGACATGCTGAACCGCGTGCGCCAGCCGTTCAACGTGAACAGCCTGGCGCAGACGGCGGCATTGGCTGCACTGGAGGATACTGAACATCTTGCGCGCAGCCTGGCGTGCAACCGTGACGGCATGGCGCAGCTCACCTCGGCGTTTACGGCGATGGGGCTCGCATTCATTCCTTCAGCAGGCAATTTTGTGTGTGTGGACATCGCTCGGGATGCCACAGCGGTCTATGACGCACTATTATATGAAGGTGTGATTGTGCGTCCGGTAGCGAATTACGGCATGCCGCAGCATTTGCGTGTGACCGTCGGTCTGCCGGAGGAAAATGAGCGATTCATCAAGGCGCTGAAAAAGGTATTGGCAAGTGGTGCATGAGCTGTTTAACGCAAAGACGCCAAGACGCAAAAAAATCCAATGCCGGTCAGCGCACTGGTTACTATTGTAAACTTTGCGTCTTGGCGACTTTGCGTTGAATTTTTACATACATGATCAATAAACTGACAATCATTGGCGTAGGACTCATCGGCGGCTCGCTCGCGCGCGCGCTCAAGCACGCCGGCGCGTGCAAGGAGATTGTCGGCAGCGGGCGCGATGCTGTGCATCTGCAAAAGGCCGTTGCGCTCGGTGTGATCGACCGTTATGAGGTGAGCCTGAGCGCTGCCGTGCAGGATGCCGACATGGTGGTGCTGGCGATGCCTGTCGGCGCCACCGAGACGGTGTTACGGCAGATCAAGCCTGCGCTTGCACCCCATGTCATTGTCACCGATGCAGGCAGTGCCAAGGCGAGCGTGATCGAGGCCGCGCGCGCGGTGTTCGGCGAGGTGCCCGCGAACTTTGTGCCGGGGCATCCGATCGCCGGGACTGAGCAGAGCGGCGTCGAGGCCTCGTTTGCCGAGCTGTTTCAAAATCGCCGCGTGGTGCTGACGCCGCTTGCGCATACCAGTGCGGACGCAATCCGTCAGGTGCGCGCGATGTGGGAGCAGGCGGGCGCCGAAGTCATGGAGATGGACGCCGCGCGTCATGACGCCGTGCTCGCCGCTACCAGCCATCTGCCGCACCTGTTGGCCTATGCGCTGGTCGATACCCTCGCGCGCATGGAAAGCCACGACGACATCTTCCGCTTTGCGGCGGGCGGCTTTCGTGATTTTACGCGCATCGCCGCGAGTGATCCCGTGATGTGGCGCGACATCTGCCTGGCCAACCGCGACGCGATACTGAGTGTGCTGGAGCGTTTTAGCGCTGATCTGGAACAATTACGCGCTGCCATTAGCGCTGACGATGGCGCGCGCATCCTCGACGTCTTTACCCGCGCCAAGCATGAGCGCGACCAGTTCAACGGGTAAGGCCATGACCTCGTCTCCCGCGCTGACTTATCACGTCACGCCCGGCGGCGCATTGCGTGGACATGTGCGCGTGCCGGGGGACAAATCCATTTCGCACCGCGCCATCATGCTGGGCTCCATCGCGCAGGGCGTTACCGAGGTGAGTGGATTTCTGGAAGGCGAGGACTGCCTCGCCACGCTTGCCGCGTTTCGTGCGCTGGGGGTGCGCATCGAGCAAACCGGGCCGGGCAAGGTCGTGATTCACGGTGTGGGGCTGCACGGGCTGAAGGCGCCCGCCGCGCCGCTTGATCTCGGCAACTCCGGCACCTCGATGCGGCTGCTGGCGGGGCTGTTGTGCGGCCAGCCGTTTGACGTGACGCTCACGGGCGATGCCTCGCTCTCGCGCCGCCCGATGAAGCGCGTGACCGGCCCGCTGGCGCGCATGGGTGCGCACATCGAGGCTACGCCTCAGGGCACCGCGCCGCTCGCGCTGCTTGGCGGGCAGCCGCTCTCCGGCATTGATTACACCCTGCCGGTGGCGAGCGCGCAGGTGAAGTCCGCGCTGCTGCTCGCGGGCCTGTATGCGCACGGGCGTAGCTGCGTGACGGAACCTGCACCCACGCGCGATCACACCGAGCGCATGCTGCGCGGCTTTGGTTGCGCGGTGGAGCAGAATGGTGCGACGGTATGTGTGACCGGTGGCGGCGAGTTGCGCGCCACGCCCATAGCCGTGCCTGCGGATATTTCGTCCGCCGCGTTTTTCATGGTGGGCGCGAGTATCGCCGCAGGATCGGATGTCACACTGGATCACGTCGGCATTAATCCCACGCGCATCGGCGTCATCAACATCCTGCGCCTCATGGGCGCCGATATTACGCTGCACAATGAGCGCGCAGTCGGCGGCGAGCCGGTGGCGGACATTCGCGTACGTGCGCGCCGCCTGCACGGCATTCGTATTCCGGAAGATCAGGTGCCGCTCGCCATTGACGAATTTCCCGCGCTCTTTATTGCCGCCGCCTGCGCCGAGGGCGAGACGGTGCTCACCGGGGCGCACGAACTGCGCGTGAAGGAGAGCGACCGCATCCAGGTGATGGCCGACGGACTGGCACGGATGGGGATAGCCGCCAGGCCCACCGCCGATGGCATTGTGATACAGGGTGGTGTGCTCGGCGGCGGTGAGATCGACAGCCATGGCGATCACCGCATAGCGATGGCGTTTGCGATGGTGGCACTGTGCGCGCGTGACGCCGTCACCATTAACGACTGCGCCAACGTCAATACCTCTTTCCCCGGCTTTGTCGAGTTGGCGCGTGGTGCTGGACTGCAAGTAGCAAGTAGCAAGTAGCAAGTTACAAGATGAAAGCCAAAATCAGCGCCTTATTCTTGCCACTTGTTACTTGTAGCTTGATACTGGCTTTATGATCCCCGTCATCACCCTGGACGGTCCGGGCGGTTCGGGCAAGGGCACGGTGAGCCGCATCGTGGCACAGCGGCTCGGCTGGCATTGGCTCGACAGCGGCGCGCTCTATCGCCTGGTGGCGCTGGCCGCCGGGCGGCATGGCGTCGCGCTGGATGACGAGGCCGGACTCGCTGCGCTGGCCGCGCACCTCGACGTGCAGTTTGGCTCTGCGCCGGATGACACGGCGACAGACCGCATACTGCTTGAAGGCGAAGAGGTGGGCCAGGCGCTGCGTGCCGAGGCCTGCGCCAACGCAGCCTCCAGGCTGGCGGCCTTGCCTGCGGTGCGGGCTGCGCTGCTTGAGAGACAGCATGCCTTCCGCCAGTCCCCGGGGCTGGTGGCGGACGGGCGCGACATGGGGAGCGTGGTGTTTCCCGATGCACTGCTCAAGATTTTCCTCACCGCGAGCCCGGAATGCCGGGCCGAACGGCGCTATAAGCAGTTGATCGAAAAAGGGTTGATCGAAAAACAGAGGGGTGATACCATGTCCGGCCTTGTGGCTGAGATTGCCGAGCGTGATGCGCGCGATACCGGGCGCAGTGTCTCTCCCCTCAAGGCGGCGTCCGATGCGGTGTTGCTGGATACCTCGGCGCTCACCATCGAGGACGTGGTGCAACGGGTGCTGAGTCTGCTGCAAGGGCGGCTCAAAAGCAGCATCACACAGTCGTAGTATTAAAGATTTTTGTATTTATCGGGTGGTTTGTGCCGGGCAGGGCCGGGCGCAAGCCGGTGTTCATTTAACCGCCTGCGGGTCATTACCCTTGCAGACGAGAGGTCGTGAAGCTACATGAGCGAAAGTTTTGCACAACTGTTTGAAGGGAGCCAGATCAGCAAATTCATGCGTCCTGGCGCCATTGTCACGGGCACCGTGTTACGCATACAGGATGATGTGGTGATCATTGATGCCGGACTCAAGTCCGAGGCGCTGATCCCGATCGAGCAGTTCCGCAATGAAAGCGGCGGCATCGAAGTGGCGGTGGGTGACACCGTCGATGTAGCGCTGGACGCCATCGAAGACGGCTTCGGCGAGACCAAACTTTCGCGTGAGAAGGCCAAGCGCGATCAATCCTGGATACGGCTGGAGCGGGCGTTCGAGGCAGGCGAGGCCGTCAGCGGACTCATCAGCGGCCGCGTCAAGGGCGGCTTCACGGTTGAGATCAATGACGTTAACGCGTTCCTGCCGGGTTCGCTCGTCGATGTGCGCCCGGTGCGTGATCCGGGCTATCTGGAAGGCAAGACCCTCGACTTCAAGATCATCAAGATCGACCGCAAGCGCAACAACGTGGTGGTGTCGCGCCGCGCTGTGGTGGAAACCGAAGGCAGCACCGAGCGCAATGCGCTGCTGGACAATTTGCAGGAAGGCCAGATGGTGAAGGGCGTGGTCAAGAACCTCACCGACTACGGCGCGTTTGTGGACTTGGGCGGAATCGACGGCCTGTTGCATATCACCGACATGGCCTGGAAGCGCGTCAAGCATCCGGGCGACATCGTCAAGGTGGGCGACGAGATCGACGTCAAGGTGCTCAAGTTCGACAAGGAGCGCAACCGCGTCTCGCTCGGACTGAAGCAGATGGAGGACGATCCGTGGGTTGACCTCGCGCGCCGCTATCCTCAAGGCGCACGCCTGTTCGGCAAGGTCACCAATATCGCCGATTACGGCTGCTTCGTGGAAATTGAAGACGGCGTAGAAGGCCTGGTGCACGTCTCCGAGATGGACTGGACCAACAAGAACGTGCATCCTTCGAAGCTCGTGCAGCTGGGCGATGAGGTCGAGGTGATGGTGCTGGACATCGACGAGGAACGCCGCCGCATTTCGCTCGGCATCAAGCAGTGTCAGCCCAATCCGTGGGAAGAGTTCGGCGCGACCCATAACAAGAATGACAAGGTCAGCGGCAAGATCAAATCCACCACCGATTTCGGTATCTTCGTCGGTCTCGATGGAGGCATCGACGGTCTGGTGCACTTGTCCGACATCTCCTGGAGCCAGCCTGGCGAAGAGGCCGTGCGTAATTACAAGAAGGGCGATGATATTGAGGCGGTCATCCTCGCCGTGGATCCGGAGCGCGAACGCATTTCGCTCGGCATCAAGCAGATGGATAAAGACCCGTTCTCCAACTTTGTCGCCGCGCATCCCAAGGGCAGCATCGTGAAGGGCGTGGTAAGCGAGGTTGATGCCAAGGGCGCGGTGGTGCAGCTGGGCGACGGCGTGGAAGGCAGCCTGCGCGCCTCTGATCTGGCGCGTGACCGCATCGAGGATGCGCGTACTGTGCTGAAGGTTGGAGATGAGATCGAAGCCAAGTTCATCGGTGTGGAGCGTAAAACCCGCGCCATCACGCTTTCCATCAAGGCCAAGGACAGTGAAGAAGAGGCCGAGGCGATGCAGGACTACAGCCGCGGCAGCACCGGTGGCACCACACTCGGCGATATTCTCAAAGAGCACATGGGGAAAGGCGAGGCCTGACGCGAGCCGACCCGCGTTTCAATAAAGGGCGCCTCCAAAAGCGCATGACGAAATCGGAACTGATAGACATACTCTCGGCCAAGCAGACGCATCTCGCCTGCAAGGATATCGAGCTTGCCGTCAAGACCATGCTGGATCACATGAGTCAGGCGCTGGCGACCGGTGAGCGCATCGAAATTCGCGGCTTCGGCAGCTTCTCGCTTCATTACCGTCCGCCGCGCATGGGCCGCAATCCGAAAACCGGCGAAGCGGTACCGCTGCCCGGCAAGTATGCGCCCCATTTCAAGCCGGGCAAGGAGTTGCGCGAGCGCGTCAACAGCGGAGCCATTTGATTTCGCTCCGTGCGGAGTAAATCCGCACGGGCGACCCAAGGGGAGAGCTGCGGGGCCCCCTCGCTACGCTCTCCCCTTGGGGAACCCCATCGCTGTGCGCCCGCAGCTTGCTGCGGAGTTTGAGTTAATAAATTAACGCCAGAGCGCTACATGATTTTTCCGGCAGGTACAAAACGGCATGGGTTCACTACTCATGCCGTTTTTTTTTCAGTTATGTTGTGGTATTGAGGAGGGGAGATGCTGCGTATCATCCGTGTTGTGTTGCTGGTGCTGGTGGCCGTCCTGGGCTTGGCGTTTGCTGTGCTGAACGCAGGCCAGGTGGAACTCAGTTACTACCTCGGCATCTGGCGTGCGCCACTGTCGCTCATACTCGTGCTCGCTTTTGCGTTCGGTGCCCTGTTCGGCGTCATTGCCTGCCTCGGCATGCTGTTCAAGGCTAAGCGGGAAAACCACCGGTTGCGCAAGGCGCTCAGACTCAGTGAGCAGGAGGTCACCAACCTGCGTAATATTCCAATAAGGGATCGCCACTAGTGTGGATGTGGCTGTGGCTGCTGTTGCCCGTCGCCGCTGCCTCAGGATGGTGGGCGGCACGCAGCGATGCATTGCGTCGCGGCACACGCAGTGATTTCAATCTCTCGTCACATTATTTCAAGGGACTCAATTATCTCCTCAATGAGCAGCCTGACAAGGCCATTGAGGTGTTTATCCGCGTGCTCGAAGTGGACAATGACACGGTGGAGACGCACCTTGCGTTGGGCAATCTGTTCCGCCGCCGCGGTGAGACCGACCGCGCCATCCGCATTCACCAGAACCTGATCGCACGCCCGACACTCAGCCGCGCGCAGCGCACCCAGGCCCTGCTGGAACTGGGGCAGGACTATATGCGCGCCGGGCTACTCGACCGCGCCGAGAGTCTGTTCCAGGAGTTGCTTGAGCTCGATGATCACGTGGTGCCTGCGCTGCGTCAGCTGGTCGATATCTACCAGCAGGAAAAGGATTGGGACAAGGCTATCGCCACTACCCAGAGGCTTGCCACATCTACAGGACAGCGCGTGAACCATGTGCTTGCACAATACCGCTGTGAGCTTGCGGAACAGGCGCGTGCTGACGGCGATACGGCGCGTGCGGTACGCATGATCGAACACGCCCTGGAGGAAGACACGGGCTGTGTGCGTGCCAGCCTGCTGCAAGGGGAATTGGCGATGGAGGCCGGGGATTACGCCGCGGCGATCAGCGCCTACAGGCGTGTTGAGCAGCAGGATGCAGACTATCTGTCCGAGGTGCTGGAACCGCTCACGGCATGCTGCAACGCGCTCGGCCAGCGTGAGGAGTTGATCGACTATCTGCAGCAGGCCTATGCGCGGCACGGAGGTATTACGCTGATGCTGACCCTGGCCGGACTGCTGCGCGCTCAATACGGCGACGCACAGGCCGCCGAATTCATCACGCGTCAGTTGCACACACTGCCCTCGGTGCGCGGGCTCAGTCAGTTGATCGAAATCAAGCTCGCCACCTCACAGGGCGAGATGCGGGACAATCTGCTGCTGTTCCAGGAGCTGGCCGCGCCATTGCTGCGCGACCGCCCAGCTTACAGTTGCAGGCACTGCGGCTTCACCGGCAAGTCGTTGCACTGGCAATGCCCCGGCTGCAAACACTGGAACACGGTAAAGCCGATTCAGGGGGTCGAGGGTGAATAACCCGCGCATCATCGTGGCGCTGGATTATGCGGCGCCCGCGGAGGCGCTGGCCCTGGCGGGCCGGCTCGACCCGGCGAGCTGCCGACTCAAGGTGGGCAAGGAATTATTCACGCGCGGCGGACCGGCGCTGATTGAAACACTTTTGCGCCGGGGTTTCGAGGTGTTTCTTGACCTCAAGTTTCACGATATCCCCAACACCGTCGCCGGGGCGTGCGCCGCCGCTGCGGATTTAGGCGTGTGGATGCTCAATGTGCATGCGCTCGGCGGGCGCAAAATGATGGAAGCGGCGCGTGCGGCACTCGCGGATTTGCGTACGCCGCCGCGCCTGATCGCGGTCACGGTGTTGACGAGCCTCAGTGAGCAGGAGCTCGGCGAGGTGGGTTTGTCAGGCACGGTGGAGCAAAACGTGACGCGTCTCGCTACGCTCGCCCGGCAATCTGGCATGGACGGCGTGGTGTGTTCACCGCTCGAGACACGGGTATTGCGGCAGTTGCTCGGTGCGGAATTTTCCCTGGTGACGCCGGGGATACGTCCGCAGGGGGGTGATGCCGGGGATCAGAAGCGCTACACCACGCCCGCACAGGCCATTCATAACGGGTCTGATTACCTTGTCATCGGACGTCCGATCACTGCGGCGCTGGATCCGATGCAGGCACTGCGCGCGATCAGTGCCGAGATAGAGGCCGCGCTGAAGGGTTGAAATCAGCGCGGCTTTTTATTAATGCCGCCCTTCCGGGCGCGTACCTGTTCGATAATTTTCAGATTACGTGTGATGAGTCCCGCGTTATTGCCTGCGAGGTTGTTGGATTTGGCGGCGAGGCCCGCAGCCTGATCCAACTGTCCCTGTTGCAGGCGGACTTCGGCGAGCCGCGTCCATAGTTCGGCGTTGCGCGGCTCCAGGCGCAGTGCGCGCTCCAGCGTTGCCGCAGCATTGTCGAGCTTGCCTGCACGTGTCTGCTGGGTGGCCGTGTCAAGCAGGGCCACTACAGCGGTGCTGGGCGGCGGAGACTCGCTCTCCGCGAGCGGCCGTGGTGCCTCTGATTCACTCAGGGGTGTGGCGGAGGCCGCGCTGCCGGCTTCGGGGTACGGAGTGACCGTGGCGCCGGATTCTTCCGCCGGCGCCGGGGGTGCCGACGCGCGTGACATGCTGCGCTCTTCGATCGGTGCATGCGCGGTAGGGGAGAACGAGCAGCCGGGGAGCGTCAGCAGGCCCGCGAGGGCGCACGCCAAGGGCAGTCGCAAAAATATTTTTGTCGTCGGCATTTTTCTCAGCACCGGGTACTGGTTAAAAAACCTTTTTCAACAACTGGAGCAGTGAATTCCCAACACCACTGCTGACACAGGGAGCATCCTCTTGCGGGGCTGAACCGCTGATGAACGGCAGCGGCTTGACCGTGCTGCACCCCGGTCCGCCGCGCAGATGTGTGGCCGTATCGATCATTACCATCTCAATGTTGGCGGGCTGTGTCGGGCGCAGGGGCTGTGTTCCAATACGGCTGATTATATCACCCCACACGCGCAACGCGCCGCTCGCACCGGTTAGGCCGATGGAATTGTTGTCGTCGCGGCCGAGCCAGGCCACGGCCAGATGCTGGCCGCTGAATCCAGCAAACCAGCTGTCGCGCAGATCGTCGGTGGTGCCGGTCTTGCCGGCGAGGGCGAGTCCGGCGGGGAGCTGCGTATAGAGCGAGCGCGCCGTGCCCGCGCTCACCACCTCCTGCATGGCGTTGGTCACCAGAAACAACGGTGCAGGATCGATTACTTGTTCAATGGATAACGCATAGTGCTGCAGCGGCTCGCCTTTGGCGGTGAGTACCTCGCGGATCGCGCGCAGCGGTGTGCGGAAGCCGCCGCTGGCGAGGGTTTGATACATCTGCGTGACCTCGATCGGCGTGAGGTCAACTGCCCCGAGCAGCACCGAAGGGTAGGGGGGTATCGTGCGCTCAATACCGAGCTTCTGGAGCGTGCGGATTACGTTGGGTATGCCGATATCAACGCCGAGGCGCGCAGTGGGCACATTGAGCGAGTGCGCGAGTGCGGTGTGCAGGGCCACGGCGCCGCGGTATTCGTGGTCGTAGTTGCGCGGCGTCCACACCTTGCCGCCGGGGTTTTTCAGCGTGAGCGGGCTGTCATCGAGTGAAGTAGTCAGCGTATATTTCTGCGGCTGCATGAGCGCGGTGAGATACACCGCAGGTTTGACCAGAGAGCCGATGGGCCGTGCTGCGTCGAGTGCGCGATTGAATCCTGAGTAGCGCGTGGCACGCCCACCGACCACCGCGAGCACCTCGGCGTTTTCGGTGCGCGTGACCAGTGCCGCACCCTCCAGTTGGCCCGCCGGTATCTGGTACTGCTTTTCCAGTTGCGCGATGCGCGTACTGAGCGCGAGGTCGGCGCTGTCCTGTACGCGCGGGTCGAGCGTAGTGAAGATTTGCAGGCCTTCGGAGGTGAGGTCCTCCTCCTTGTAATCGCGCCGCAACTGACGCCGCACCAACTCCATGAAGGCGGGATAGTGCGAGATGCCGCTCGGCGCGCGCGGCGTGACGCCGAGTGCGCTGGTCTTTGCGCTGGCTGCTTCCTGTGCGCCGAGCACACCCTGCTCGACGAGTGCGTCGAGGATATGATTGCGCAACGTGAGCGCACGTTCTGGATGGCGGCGCGGATCGTAGTGGGATGCGCCGCGCACCAGGCCGACGAGGAGCGCGTAGTGTGCGGGCTTGAGCTCCGTCAGCGGACGATTGAAATAGAACTGGCTCGCGAGCCCAAAACCGTGAATCGCACGGCTCCCTTCCTGACCGAGAAATACCTCGTTGAGGTAGGCCTCCAGGATTTCATCCTTGGAGTAGTGCGCCTCCAGCAGCAGCGACATGATGGCTTCATTCAGCTTGCGCCACAGCGAGCGCTCCGAGCTGAGATAAAAATTTTTCACCAGTTGCTGGGTGAGTGTGCTGCCGCCCTGCACCGTACTGCCTGCGCGCAGGTTGACCCACATCGCGCGCAGGATGGAAAACGGATCAATGCCATGGTGCCCGTAAAAATGGCGGTCTTCCACTGCAAGCAGCGTCTTGATAAGCAGCGGAGGCACCTCCTTGATCTGCACCAGTACACGGTCTTCTTGATGTGACGGGTAGATGCTGCCGATCAGGAGCGGGTCAAGACGGACAAGGTCGAGCGGCGCACCCGTGACCGCATGGCGCAGGGTGCGCACGGTGTCGCCGTCGAAGACAACCCGCACGGAGAGCGACGGCTCCGTGCTGTCCCAGAACCGGAACGTGCGCGTGACGACACGCAGTCCGTCGGGCACGCGCGCAAAGGTGCCGGGAGTTTCCGGTTTCGCCGTACTGGTATAGCCCAGGCGCGCCAACTCCTGCGCGAGCTGTTCCGCACGCAGGTTGGCACCCTGGAAAAGCTCCAGCGGACGGGCGTACACGCGCGCAGGCAAGGCCCAGCGCTTGCCCTCGAATTGCGTGCGCACCGTGTGGTCGAGGTAAACAACGTAAGGTACGGCGGTGATCAGCACCGTGAGCAGGCTGAACAGCATGAGCCGTACCCACCATCTGGGCCAGCCGTATGGGCGGCGCTGGCTGCGTGAAGATTTAGCTGTCATATTGTGCTTGCTGATAGGTCAATAAATAAGACTACACTTTCCGCGCAATCAATCAGTGGACACCCTGATGACGACACGTCATTAGGGTGTCCACTGATCAGTATACGTTTTTAACCCGGCCTTGGCACGTTGGCGGCGCTTGATTTAAGCGGTTTCGCAACGTAGGCTAGCCGCACGCAATGCTTGATATGCCTGGTCGCAGGGAGAGTGAGAGGTGCCTATCCGTACCCCCGGTTTTTTCCATACGCTGGCATGCGCTGTTTTCATCACGCTCTGCACTCAACTCGTGGGTTGTGGCGGCTTCCCTGTGCAGCCGCAGGTGAAGGAAGAAGGCGGTGTCCGGCCTGAAAGCGCTGCGGGTTCGGGTGCCGAAGCGTTGCGCGTGGCGCAGCAAATGCTCGGTGTCCCCTACCGGAACGGCGGCGCCGGTCCCGCAGGATTTGACTGTAGCGGTCTGGTGGCCTACAGCTACGCGCAGACGGGTATCGCGCTGCCGCGCACTGCACGCGAACAATATGCCCACACCCGCCCGGTCTCGATTGACGAACTCAGGCCGGGTGATCTGGTTTTCTTCCGGCTCAAAAGTAGCACCGTTTCGCACGTGGGTATCTATCAGGGAACACGTAAATTCATTCATGCCCCGGCCACCGGCAAGGCGGTCATGATCGCCAGCCTCGATAACCGCTACTGGCGCGAGCGCTGGGTGCGCGGCGGACGCATTCCGGCACCGTCATCATGACACTTACCGAGCTGCGCTACATCATCGCAGTGGCGCGCGAACGCCATTTCGGGCGTGCGGCACAGGCATGCCATGTGAGTCAGCCTACCTTGAGCGTCGCTGTGCGCAAACTCGAAGACGAGCTCGGCGTTACGCTGTTCGAGCGCGCCGCCAATGAGTTGACCATCACCCCGCTGGGTCAGCGCATCATCACGCAGGCCCAGCGCGCCCTGGAGGAAGCCGCGCTCATCAAGCGTATCGCGCAGGAAGGCAAAGACCCGCTGGTGGGACCGCTGCATCTCGGCGTGATTTATACCGTCGGGCCGTATCTGCTGCCGCATCTGATCCCGCTGTTGCACAAGAGCGCGCCGCGCATGACGCTGCTGATCGAGGAGGGCTACACGGCGCATCTGACCGAACGCCTGCGGCGCGGTGAGGTGGATGTGATAGTGATTTCGCTGCCGTTTGCCGAGCCGGGTGTAGTGACCCAGGCGGTTTACGATGAGCCGTTCAAGGTGGTGCTGCCCGTGCAGCACCCGTGGAAAAAAGAGAAGAGCATCAAGCCGCGCGCGCTCGCGCAGGAAAATCTGCTGCTGCTCGGCGCCGGGCACTGCTTCCGCGACCAGGTGCTCAAGGCCTGCCCGGCGCTCAACCGCGCGAGCGCCGTCGGCAGCCTGCAGCGCACACTGGAGGGCGGGTCGCTTGAGACCATCCGCCACATGGTGGCCTCCGGCGCCGGCATCACGGTGCTGCCGTGCACCTCGGTGCACGGCCATGAGGCAGAAGATCACCTGCTGGTCACGCGTCCCTTCGCCGACCCGGTGCCCAAGCGCCGCATTGCCCTCGCCTGGCGCAGCAGCTTCCCGCGCCCTGAGGCCGTCGCAGCGCTGCGCGCAGCGATACACGCCTGCCCGCTGCGTTGCGTGACCATGCTGGACAACCTGCCACATCACGCTAAATCCTGACCCCGCCTTATGATAGCCAAAGGCTATCAATATGTTTGTAACAATCAATTAGATTTATATCTCCCCGGAACCTATTATTCTCTCTGTGTCGCAGTACAGCGATGAATGGAGTGAACCTGAGAGGAGATGAATATGCAAACACATGAATCAGTCACGGTAAAGAACATCGAGGCCGCCTTCGCCGGCGAGTCCATGGCCCACATCAAGTATCTGTATTTTGCCGCCATCGCGCGTGCACGCGGTGATGTGGATACGGCGCGGGTATTTGAAGAGACCGCCGCGCAGGAAGTGCAGCACGCCTTCGGCCACATGGACTTGCTTTACCCGAAGGCCGGGATGAACGTGAAGCAGTGTCTGGAGATGGCGATAGCCGGCGAGACCTACGAGTACACCGAGATGTACCCCAACTTCCGCCACATGGCGGTCGAGGAGGGCAACAGTGCCGCAGTGGCCGAGTACGACGAGCAGATCGCCGAATCGAAGGAACATGCCGAGCGTTTCCGCGCCACATTGGAAAAGGCGGCCAAGCGCTTCGCGGCGCTCGCCAAGGTGGAGGAGAAGCATGCCAACACCTATCGTGCCACGCTGGCGAAGATCGCTGTTTAAC
This sequence comes from Gammaproteobacteria bacterium, assembly GCA_030655395.1. Classification (GTDB taxonomy): domain Bacteria; phylum Pseudomonadota; class Gammaproteobacteria; order SURF-13; family SURF-13; genus JAQBXX01. Next base: position 15,509 of record JAURVQ010000106.1, read on the forward strand.
TGATAATCGAGGAGATAACGATCATGAAAAAATGGCAATGTGTGGTGTGCGGCTTTATCTATGATGAGGCCGCCGGTCTGCCCAAGGAGGGCATCGCCCCCGGTACGCGCTGGGAGGACATCCCCGAGGCATGGGCCTGTCCGGACTGTGGTGTCGCCAAGGCTGATTTCGAGATGGCGGTGGTCAGCGCAGCGGCGTAAGGGTGTCAGGTGGTAATGCGGTAATGCGGATGAGGGCGTTTGCCCTCATCCGTTTTTTTATTGCCGCAGTAGGCAGTCAGGCGGGATATCTGATTGCGCTGACAAGCCCGTCGTTTATCCAGCGTTGTAACATGCCTGCGGCGGTAGCGGGCACCCTTTCTTCATCCACCCACCGGCACAGGCCGCTGCAAATCTCACCGAAGTCGTGTCCCGCGCAGGCGGCATGCCAGGCCCAGGCCTCTTCTGCGCCGAGTGATCGATACCAGGTTTTTAACTCCCGGCGCCACACCAGCCATGTCAGCGCATTAGCGTCGCGCTGCGGCTGCGGCATGTCGTGCTGCTGATCAGCGGTGTTCCAGAGTGCGGGCACGTTCCAGAACAGTTCCAGCCGTTGTACCGATGGATGCGCCGAGAAGCGCAATTGACCCCACTGCTCTGCGGGCAGGCGCGCAAGGTCGTGCAGGGTGACCACATCACTGTCCGCGGCGTCGAAGGCCTCGACCATCATCCATTCAAAGGCGGCCAGCTCGGCCAGCACGGGCTGACGCGCATAGAAATCGTGTTCACGCAAAAACGTACTCATATGCCGGCCCAGATGGCGCAATGAGTAATGCCGTGAAGGGTGCGTGTCTATGTAGCTGAGACAGAGCGCCTCAAATTGTTCATCGCCGAGCAGTGTGTGCAGGGCGGTAAAATCCTGTTCCAGAGCCTCGCCCAGGCGCATGCGGTAGGCGTTGGCGTAGATATCGAGTCGCGTCTGCGCCGTGGCCTTGGCGTCGCTCACCACCGCGCCTTCGATAACGTGCCCGCTGTGCGGGCGCAGCACATGATTCTGAAACAGTTGTTGCAGAGTGGGCAGTTTGTGCACGGGCCGCTACGATTCAGGCCAGACGCCGTGTTGCAGCGGAGGATGCAGCGTGTACCGATTCCGCGATGGCGCGGGCATGGGCAAGCTCATCCATCAGTTCGGGAAGCTCCGGAATGTTGTCGTCGCGCTCGATGAGTGTACTCACCTGCCCAAAACGGCGCAGGGCCTCCGCGTACAGCTCCCACACCGGGTCTATCACCGGCGCGTCGTGCGTGTCGATAATCATGGCGCCGTTCATGCTGTGGCCCGCGAGATGGAGCTGCTGCACACGTCCTGCAGGCAGCGCATCCAGATAGGTGAGTGGATCAAAGTTGTGATTGCATGCGCTCACATAAATGTTGTTGATGTCGACCAGCAGCAGACAGTCCGCCTGTTCGCTCACCGCGCGCAGAAACTCCCATTCGCTCATGTCCGAGGCGGTATAGGTGAGATAACTCGATACGTTTTCAATCAGGATGCGCTGACCGAGAAAATCCTGCACTGCGCGGATGCGCGCGACGACATGCCGCAGCGCCTCTTCCGTGTACGGCAGCGGGAACAGGTCGTGCATGTTTTTGTGCTGCACGCCGGTCCAGCACAGATGATCGGAAATCCAGCGCGGCTCGATACGCGCGGCGAGCTGCTTGAGTTGGCGCAGATAGTCCTGGTTCAACGGGTCGCTGGAGCCGATGGAGAGTGATACGCCATGCATCACCAGAGGATAGTGCGCGCGAATGCGGTCGAGAAAATATAACGGCTTGCCGCCCTCCACCATGTAGTTTTCCGACAGCACCTCGAGCCAGTCGAGCTTGGGCCGCTCGTCGAGCAGGGCTTGATAGTGTGCGGTGCGCAGACCCAGGCCGTAACCGAGGGAAGGACGTAGGCGTGAAGTCGCTGACATGCAGTGTGTGCGCCGATGGATGAGGCTGTGGTCTTATGGCTCGGAGAGCGGGTCTGCTTGTGACTGTTTGAGTTTGGCCCGCGCCGCCACGCACTCTTCCTTGCTCATGCGCAGATAGCCCTGGCCTTTACAGTTGTTGCTGCCCTTGCAGTTGTTGCCGCTGGCGCAATCACCTTTGCCTTTGCAGGCGTTGACGCCTTCGCACCTCACCTTGCCCTGCCCTGCGGGTGGCATGTCATTCGCAGCGGCGCTGAAACCGGCGCTGAGAAGCAGGCTCGCGGCGGCGCCGGCGAGCATCAGGCCCTTGAATGCAGATGTGTTCACGTATGTGTTCTCCGGTATTGGGCGGAATCAGGCTTTGATTGTGCCACTAAACGATGTGGCCTGCATCAGCCGCGCAGGCGGAAGATGCGCCGGATCCATTTTTTCGCGCGCGGTGTGAGGCCTTCCTTAAGGCGCTGGTCGGCCACGCGCCGGTTGATTTGTGCCAGCGTGGGGTAGATATGCATCACGTTCGACAAATCCGCCGCCTTCATGTTTTTTGCCAATGCGAGCACGTATTCATGAATCAATTCACCGGCATGAGTACCCACCAGCGCTGCGCCGAGCAGACGGCCCCCGGGATCGGTGATGATCTTGGCGCGCCCGTGTGTGGCGCCATCCGTTCGGGCTCGGTCGATATCGTGAAAGGGAAAGGTGTAGACACGGTGCGCCACGCCCTGGGCGCGCGCCTCGGTTTCGGAGAGTCCGACGCGTGCCAGTTCGGGGTCGGTAAAGGTGCACCACGGAATGACGCGTTGCTCGGTTTTTGCGGGCAAGTGGAACAAGGTGTTGCGCAACACCACGCCAGCGTGATGTTCCGCCATGTGCGTGAACTGATACGGCCCGGCAATATCGCCGCAGGCGTAGATGTGCTTGTTGGTAGTGCGCAGGCGCCGATCCACCCGTAGTTGACCGCCCTCCAGCAGGATACCGGCGGCTTCCAGTCCCATGTCTTGCAGGTTGGGTTGGCGCCCGGTGGCGACCAGCAGATGCGTGGCCGCCAGAATTTCCGCATCACCCGTGCGAGTGGCGAGATGCAGGCGCAGGCCGTCCGCCGTACGCTCCACCCGCTGCGGCGTGCAGCCCGGGTGGAGTTGTACGCCCTCATCACGCAATTTGTCAGCGACAATTTGCGCGAGGTCGCTGTCTTCCTTCGGCAGTATCCGGTCGCCGCGCTGCACTACATGCACGAGACTGCCGAGCCGCGCAAAGGCCTGCGCCAGCTCGATGCCGATAGGCCCGCCACCCAGAATAATGAGGCCGGGCATGGGTGCTGCGAGCGAGAACACGGTTTCATTGGTGAGGTACGGAATGGACTCAAGGCCCGGGAGGGGCGGAATCGCCGGGTGCGAACCGGTGGCGAGTACAAAATTCTTCGCCGTAATATCCTTGCCGTTGACGCAGAAGGTGTGCGGATTGCTGAAGCGGCCGGCGCCGAAAATCACCTCTATGCCAAGACCGCGAAAACGCTCGGGACTGTCGTGTGGTTCAATGCTCTGGATGACGGAGTTGACGCGTTGCATAACGCGGTCAAGTTGCACCGGCTGCAACTCTCCGTCGATGCCGAAACGTGCTGCATCGCGCAATGTGTGCGCCACCTGTGCGCTGTGCAGCAGGGCCTTGCTGGGTACGCAGCCGTAATACAGGCAGTCGCCGCCGAGGCGGTGTTTTTCGATGAGCGCGACCTTGGCACCCAGCGCAGCACCGCCCGCCGCCACGGAGAGACCCGCTGCGCCGCCGCCGATGATGCACAAATCAAATTCAGGTGTCGTCATAAAGTTCTTTGCTGGAGTGCGTGAGGTCATTCCGTTCCACGCTACTTAACGGGATTCACAGCTATAAATCAAGGCCTGTTATGCGGTAGACGCACGATGTATGCTTGGCGTAAGAGAAAAATTATACTTTCGTGACAAATCGACTCCGTGCATGGGCGACAATCCCTGTGTCGGTAAAGGCGATATGAATAAATATGAATAACGACGTACCCAACAACGCACGCAGACGCTGGATCAAGATGCTGCTCCTGATGATATTCGCGGGTGGTTTTGTGGCGTTTTATGCCGTGGGTGGCGGTGACTGGTTGAGTCTTGACGCGGTCAAGCTGCACCGCAACGAGTTGCTTGCATATACGGAGCAGCACTACGCCACCGTGTTGCTCATCGGCATGCTGGTGTATGTTGCGTCCACGGCGTTGAGCGTGCCGGGCGCAACCGTGCTGTCGCTCGTCTCCGGATTTTTGTTTGGCCGCTGGGTCGGTGCGGCGGCGATCATCGTTTCCGCGACGCTGGGTGCAACGTTGGTGTTTCTCGCCGCGCGCTATCTGTTCGCCGCAGCCGCGCAGCGGCGTGTGGGTGGCGCTGCAAAAAAACTGATTGCGGGGTTCAATGAAAATGCGTTTAACTACCTGCTGTTTCTGCGTCTGGTGCCGCTGTTTCCATTCTGGCTGGTGAATCTGGTGCCTGCATTCACACCGATAAAAACCCGCACC
>JAURVQ010000107.1 GCA_030655395.1 Gammaproteobacteria bacterium
CCATCGCGCCCGAGGGCGCGCATGCGGGCAAGGATGTCGCTCAACCAATTGATTTTCCACACGATATTCACACTGCCGTCAACAAGATCAATTGTCTTTATTGCCACACCTATGCCCGGCGCAGCAAGGTGGCTGGCATCCCGCCCACCAGCAAGTGCATGGGCTGTCACAGCGTGATCGCGACCGACAAGCCGCGCATCAAGCAGCTCATCGAGTACTGGGACAAGAAGCAGCCGGTGCCGTGGAAGAAGGTGCATGATGTGCCCGACTTCGTGCACTTCACGCATGAAAAGCACCTGAAGAAATTCATCTTCGACAATGATGAATTGGTGCAAAATCTCTCCGTGGACACCGTCGCGCCCGTCTGCGCCACCTGCCATGGCGATCTGCGCACCATGACGGTAGCGAAGAAGGTCAAGCCCATGACCATGGGCTGGTGCGTGTCCTGCCATGAAGCCAACGGCGGCCCCGGCGATTGCTGGAAGTGCCATAAATAATTCCCCTCACCAAACACGAGCGGCACTACCATGAGCGGTAACGAGATCAAATCTTTCAGTCCTGCGCCCTTCAGGTCTATCCTAAGTGCAGGCAGTGCCACCCAGGCCGCGCCCCTGCCCAGAATCGAGCGGCGCGACTTCCTCAAGATGATGGGCTGGGGCACCGTAGGCGTGACGCTCGCCGGTTGCGACCTGCCTAGCACCGTGACCCTCGAAGAGGGTAAAGAGACCGTCGTGTCTTATCTGTCGCCGGAGGAATATGCGATTCCCGGCGTAGGCGTGTGGTACGCCTCCGCCTGCCTGCAATGCCCCGCCGGCTGCGGCATCCACGGCAGGGTGCGTGAAGGCCTTGCGCTCAAGCTCGAAGGTAATCCCGATTCGCCGGTCAATCGCGGCAAGCTGTGCCAGATGGGCCAGTCCGGCGTGCAGACGCATTACAATCCCGACCGCCTGGGCAAGCCGCAGTTACGCAAGCACGGCAAGCTCGTCGATATCAGCTGGGACGAGGCCTGGAAGGTGCTGGCAGAGAAGGTCGGCGCTGCCTCCGGCGCGCGCGTGGCCTGGTTTACCGGCACGGTGAGCGGCCATCAGGCCGTGCTCATCGGCGAGCACCTGGAGGCGCTCGGCTCCAAACATCACTTCGTGCACGAGGTCATCAACAATGCCGTCGGGCGTGCGGTGAACCAGGACGTGCTGGGCGAGGCCATGCCGCGGCTGGATATCGACAAGGCGAAGCTGGTGTTGTCGTTCGGCGCGGATTTCCTCGGCACCTGGGTTTCGCCCACGCATTTTGCGACGGAATACGCCAAATTCCGCTCCGGTACGCGCGGCGTGCTGGTGGTGGCCGAGCCCAAGATGTCGCTCACCGGCGCGAACGCCGATCTGTGGCTCGCCGTGCGCCCCGGCACCGAGGGGATGCTCGCACTCGGCATCGCGCACGCACTGATGAAGAAGGGCGTCAGTGTGCCCGAGGCCGCGCGCGCCGCCGTGACCGCCTATGCGCCCGAGAAGGCGGCGGAGATCACCGGTATTTCCGTGCAGCGCATCGAACAAGTGGCGGCGCTGCTCAAGCAGCACAGCCCGAGCCTCGTACTCGCGGGCGCCACCGTCGAAGGTCAGGAGCAGGGTTACCAGGCGGCGTCCGCCGTCATGTTGCTGAACGTGATGCTGGGCAACGTGGGCAAGACCTTGGTGTCGCGCGGTGAGTTCCCGTTCCCGCAGCTCAGCCCCCGCACCGGCAACACGCGCGATCTGGTCGCGTTTGCCGCTGCGGCCAAAGACAAGGCCCTCGATGTCGCGTTCTTTTACGGCGCCAACCCCGTCTATACCGCGCCGGACTCGCTAGGTCTGGTGGCCGCATTACAGAATATTCCGTTCAAGGTGGTGCTCACACAATTCCCGGACGAGACTGCGGCGCAGGCCGACCTCGTGCTGCCGGTCGCGTCGAGCCTCGAAGACTGGGGCACGCACGTCGCGGACTATCAGCCGGAACAGGGCGTCATCACCTTCCAGCAGCCGCTCATGGAGGGCCTCTACCCCGGCACGCCGGGCCTGGGCGACGCGCTGCTCAAGTTATTGAAGATGCGTGCCGCGCAGAAATACAGCGCGTTCAACGATTACTTCAGCTACCTGCAAAACGCCGTGGCCAGCTTGCCGGAGCAGTACAGGGCGGGCGGTCTGACCAACAAACAGCTGTGGGAGCAGACGCTGCAAAAGGGCCTGCTCACGGTGGACAGCGCGCCGGGCAGTCTCAATACCAACGTGGGCGAGATCACGCTCAACGAGATCAAGGCCGACGCGGAGTATCCGCTGCGCCTGATTCCGTCGCCGCGTCTCGGTCTGTGGGACGGGCGCCATGCCAACATTCCCTGGTTGCAGGAGGCGCCGGATCAGATCAGCAAGATCGTTTGGGATTCCTGGGCCGAACTGCATCCCTCCACCGCCGCCAGGCTCGGCGTGCAGGAGGGCGACGTGGTCGAGATCGCCTCCGCGCATGGTGCGATCAAGGTCAAGGTCTATGTGTTCAAGGGCGTGCACCCCGACGCGATCGCGGTGCCGCTGGGTCAGGGTCATGAGGAGTACGGCCGTTACGCCAAGGGGCTCGGCGTGAACCCGCTGAAAATCCTCAGCCCCGCCGTCGATGCCAGGACCGGCGAACTTGCACTGTACGGCACGCGCGTCAACGCGACCCGCACCGGCGTGCACGAAGAACTCGTCAAGGAAGGCCGTAACAACATCTCGCAACGTGGCCGTAAGCTGGTGGCGACGATCACCGCCGAACAGTTCCGGCGCACCGAAGGAGTGTAACTCACATGTCTCTGGATAATCTGACAAAGGACTGGTCGCGCTACCGCAAGGGCATTGAGGAGGGCGGCTTCCATAATTACGAGCACCGTTGGGGCATGGCCATCGACCTCAATGCCTGCATCGGCTGCAACGCGTGCTCCACCGCCTGCTACGCGGAGAACAATCTCGCCGTGGTGGGCAAGGAGCGTTTTTCCAAGGGCCACTACATGCACTGGATGCGCATCGAGCGCTACTGGGACGAGGATCAGGCGCGGGAGGAGTTTCCCGATCAGGGCGCGCACTTTTTGCCCATGTTGTGCCAGCAGTGCGGCGCCGCGCCGTGCGAGCCGGTGTGCCCGGTGGCCGCGACCTACCACACGCCGGATGGCCTCAACGCGCAGGTGTACAACCGCTGCATCGGCTCGCGCTATTGCAGCAACAACTGCCCCTACCGCGTGCGTTACTTTAACTTCTGGTCTTACCCGGAATCCGCCTGGCCGGAGCCGTTGAATCTGCAACTCAACCCCGATATCACGGTGCGCGACAAGGGCGTGATGGAGAAGTGCACGTTCTGCGTGCAGCGCATCCGCACCGCCAAGGACAAGGCCAAGATGGAAAACCGCAAGGTGAAGGACGGCGAGTTCACCACCGCCTGCGCGCAGGCCTGCCCCACCAGTGCCATCCACTTTGGCGACCTCATGGACGCCGAGAGCGCAGTGACCCAGTTGTGGGCCAAGCACCAGGTCAAGCGTCATGACGAGCAGGGGCTTCCGGTGAGCACGCAGCACAAGCAGAATCCCGCGCTGCGCGGTTATCGCGTGCTGGAGGAGCTCAACACGGATCCGTCGGTGATGTACCTCGAGCGCGTGCGCGAAGAGTTGGCTTAAGGAACCGCGTCATGAAAGAAACCGAACTACACCACGACAAAGACATCCGTGACGATCTCGCCTGGTCGCAGATCAACAGCGATATCCTGAAGAGTCTGGAGAATCCGCGCCGCGGCTATTGGTATACCGTGATCGGCTGCCTGGTGCTGCTCGCCATCGGCATCACCGCCGCAGTGCTGCAATACCGGTATGGCCTGGGCATGGCGAAGAACCACCCGCACATGTGGAATCTGTACATCGCCACCTTCATCTTCTGGATCGGGATGAGCCACTCCGGCACGCTGCTCTCGGCGATCCTGCATATCGTGCACGCCGACTGGCGCAAACCGATTTACCGTTTCGCCGAGGCCATGACCACCTTCTCGCTCATGACCGCGCTGCTGTTCCCGGTGATCCATCTCGGACGCTTGTGGAATTTCTACTGGGTGATTCCCTATATCCCCGCGCGCGGCACCTGGCCCAACTTCCGTTCGCCCCTGTCGTGGGACGGGTTCGCCATCATGACCTATCTCACGTCGTCGGCGCTGTTCCTGTACATCGGCATGCTGCCCGACCTCGCCATCGCGCGTGACAACACCACCGGCTGGCGCAAGAAGCTCTACAGCACGCTGTCGCTGGGCTGGTACGGCAGCGACCGGCAGTGGCGCATCTTCCGCAAGGCCTACATGCTGATGGCGATCTTTTTGATTCCGCTCGCGGTGTCGGTGCACTCCATCGTGTCGTCCGACTTCGCCATGTCCATCATGCCCGGCTGGCACGTCACCACCTTCCCGCCCTACTTCGTGTCGGGCGCGCTCTACTCCGGCTGCGCGGCGATCGTCACCCTGTTCATCCTGCTGCGCTATTACTTCCGCTGGGAGGAGTACATGACGCTGGCGATTCTGGAAAAAATCTGCAAGCTCACCTTCGCCATCGCCATGGTGTGGACGTACCTGAACCTGGTCGAGTTCTCCTCGGTGTGGTACGGCCATGATATCTACGCCAAGGAAGTGCTGTGGAGCAAGATGACCGGCGCCTACGCGCCCGCGTTCTGGAGCATGATGTTCTTCGGCTCGGTGCTGCCGTTCACGCTCGCGTTCCAGAAACTGCGCCGCCATATCCCCACCATGATGGCGGTCTCCATCCTGCTCAACGTCGGCATGTGGCTGGAGCGCTGGATGATTGTCTCGCCCACGCTGGCGGAGTCGTTCTATCCCTGGGCCTGGGACGTGCTGTGGCCCACCCTTACTTCATGGGCCATCGTGCTCGGCAGCTTCGGCTGGTTCGGCCTGCTGTTCCTGACATTCGTGAAGATATTCCCGTCGGTGTCCATGTACGAAGTGAAGGAGATGGTCTACCACCGCAAGCTCGCGCGTGAGAAGGGCGCTGCACATGGCCATGCCGGCGGTGCGCAGCCGGCCTTCAGCCTCAGCATGAGAAAGGAGGACGGTTCATGAAAAAGACGCGCCGCATTCTCGGTTTGTTTGGCAATTTTGATGAGGCCACGAACGCGATTTACGACATCCGCGCCAGCAAGATAGCAGGCCTGTCAGTGGATGACGTGACGCTGATCTCGCCCATCGAACACCCGGAAGTCGAAGAAGCGCTGGGTGACCGGCCGGTACGCGTACAGTATTTCACCTTCTGCGGCGGCCTGTTCGGGCTGGTCGGAAGCTGGTTGTGGATTTCATCCGCGCAGGCCGCTTTTCTGGTGCAGCCGCAGGGCGGCAAGCCCGTGGTCACGCTGGTGTCGAATTTTGTCCTGAGCTACGAGATGATGATTCTGGGCGGCGTGCTGTCCACCCTGATCGGGTTTCTGGTCGGCGCGCGTCTGCCGTCGAGGCCCAGCACACTGTACAGTGAAAAGGTGAGCCTTGATCAGGTCGGCATTATTCTGGAGCTGGACGACACCCAGATAGAACCGGCGAAAAATCTGTTCCGCAATCACAAGGTGCTGGAGATCAGGGAAGAGGTAATGAAATGAAAATGCGCCGACTGGCCTTTGCCGCGCTGCTCGTGCCCACGCTCGCCTATGCCTGGCCGTGGTCGCAGGACATGATGGATCAGCCCAGCGTCAAGCCGCAGGAGCCCGTGCGCGACGGCAAGATGATGGCGTTCCCGCACCGTTCGGTTCCGGTGCAGGGCATTCCCACGCAAGTTGCTGACCGCGAGGCCGCCAAGACGCTCGCCAATCCGGTTCCGGCGACGCCGGAGTCGATCCATGAAGGCCGCACGCTGTTTCGCATCGTCTGCGCCGCGTGTCACGGTCTTACGGGCCTGGCAGACAGCCCGGTGAGCGACAAAATCGGCGCGATTCCGCTGAACGACGACTATGTGCAAAAGCAGCTCACCGAGGGCTGGATCTTCGGTACCATCACGTTCGGCGGCGCCATCATGCCGCCCTACGGTGTGCCCGGCGGGAAGACGGGATCCAATGACTTGTCGGTGGAGGAGCGCTGGCACGTGGTGAATTATGTGCGTCATGCGCTGATCAAGGAACCGGTGGCCCCTGCGACGCAACAGGCCAAGACGCCGTAAAGCCATCTAGATACCGGAGTAGTCATGGAAAAATTTGGAAGCTGGTCCGTACTCACCACCGATTTTCTGGTGGTACTTTATCTGGCGCTGTGCGGCGTGCTGCTCTGCTCGCTGCTCCAGATGGCGAACGCGCAGTGGCGCTTTTATGTGCGCAAGCTGGCCGTGTCGCTGGCGGCACTGTTTCCCGTCGCCTTCGTACTGTTACTGATATTGCTGTTTAACGGCGAGGCCACCTTCCCGTGGCTGCAACACGCGCAGGAAGACGGGCACCATCTGTCCGGCTGGCACAACTACACCTTCCTCGTGACGCGCCAGATCGTGTGCTTCCTCATCGTTGCCGGGCTGTTCGGCCTGTTTATCAAATATCAGCACCAGAGCGAGATCGACAGCTCTCCCGCCGCACAGCGGCGCCTGCGCAACATCGCGCTGCTGATTCCGTTCGCCTATGTGCCGTATGCGACCCTGGTGGCGTGGGATTTCGAGATGACCATGATGCCGGGCTGGCACAGCGCGAGCTACGGCGCGTACCACTTCGTCAGCAACTTCCATGCGTTCCTCGCTTTCTTCGCGGTGTTTCTGTTCTTCCTGAGCCGCTCCGGCAAGCTCGTCACTCCGTTGCCCGATCATGTGATGAATTACCTGGCGCAGATGATGTTTGCGTTCACCATCCTGTGGACCTACCTGTTCTTCACGCAATACCTGATCTTCTGGTACGGCCGCCTGCCGGATAACCTGACACGCTACAACCTCATGATGTATCAGGGCTACGGCGCGTTATGGTGGACCTTCTTCACGGTGAAGTTCATCGTGCCGTTCTCGGCCTTTTTGTTCACGGCCAACCGGCATAATCCGGTGGTGATTACGATCGTCGGTTCCGGCATCGTGCTCGGCACCTGGCTGGAGCGCTACACCTGGATTTCCGGCTCGGTGGATCCGAAGTTCTATCACATGCCGATGACCGCAGTGTTCGATGTCGTGGTCACGCTGGCGGTGATTGCCGTGTCGTGGTTCGCCGTGCGCTGGTCGCTGACCCGCTATGGATTGATCCGCGCCTGACGCGACTCTGGGCGCCGCCGGTGTGCGAACCGGCGGCGCTATTACCAACTCAGCTCTAACGCGCCGAGCAGGCGCAATCCCCATGCCCGTGCGCAACGCAGTCTCCTTTTTGTTAAAGGCCGTAACGGCGGGGCTCGCGCTCGCCTTCGTCGCGGTGTATCTGTCTCCTACGCTGCTGGAAAGACAGCGGCCCGCCACCGGGATCGCACAGCCTGCGCCCCCCCTCGCCGCCCCATCCTCGTATGCCGAGGCCGTCGAGCGCGCCGCGCCCGCAGTGGTCAATATCAACACCACCAAGGTCGTGGCCGAGCGCAATCCGCATATTGACGATCCGTTTTTCCAGCGCTTTTTCGGTGACAACCCCGCGCTGGCGCCGCGACGCCAGCTTGAGAACAGCCTCGGCTCCGGCGTGATCGTGAGCAGCGAGGGCTATGTGCTCACCAACAATCATGTGATCGAGGGCGCGGACGACATCCAGGTGGCCCTGCACGACGGGCGCAACGCCAAGGCGCGCGTGGTGGGCACCGACCCGGAAACCGACATTGCGGTGCTGCACATTGATCTCAAGAACATGCCTGCCATCACCATCGGCGACTCGGAGGCCTTGCGCGTGGGCGATGTGGTGCTCGCCATAGGCAATCCCTACGGCGTCGGGCAGACGGTGACACAAGGCATCGTGAGCGCCACCGGACGCAATCACCTCGGCCTCAATACCTTCGAGGACTTCATTCAGACCGACGCCGCCATCAACCCCGGTAACTCGGGCGGTGCGCTGATCGACAGCGCAGGCCGGATGATAGGCATCAACAGCGTGATCTTCTCCCGCTCCGGAGGCTCGCAGGGCATCGGCTTTGCGATCCCGCTCAGCCTCGCGCAGGGCGTGATGCAGCAGATCATCAAGCACGGTCACGCCGTGCGCGGCTGGCTCGGCGTCGAGATGCAGGAGATGACCCCGGCGCTGGCGGAGTCGTTCGGCCTGACCGAGGTCGGGGGCGTTATCGTGGCCGGCGTACTGCGCGGCGGGCCTGCGGCGGAGGCGGGGATGCGCCCCGGTGACGTGGTGCTGTCGGTAAACGACAGCGCGGTGAATGATCCGGCGGCACTGATGAATACGGTGGCCAGGATTGTGCCCGGAACCAGCGTCCGTCTGCGCGGTGTGCGCGACGGCAAGGACATCACGTTTAACCCGCGCGTGAGCGAACGGCCCACGCCGGCAACGCGCTAATCTCTCAACCGGGTGTTTCGTCCGTGCCGGATTTTGGCCCGGGGTTACCCGTCACCGGCTGCACGCCGGGCGGTGTCGCGAAGGTGCGCGGGATGAGCGCAGGCGGTTGATCCTCGGGCGGCGGCTCATCCCCGTCCGCCGCCTCAACTTCTTCCTCGTCTTGCTTGCGTACATACAGGCGGGAAATCAGCAGGCCGACCTCAAACAGCAGGCACAGCGGTATCGCGAGCATGATCTGCGAGATGACATCGGGCGGGGTGAGCACCATGGCGATGACGAACGCCAGCACCACGATGTAGCGCCGCTTCTCGGCCAGTGCCTCGGGTGTCACGATTCCGGCCCACACCAGCAGCACCACCACCACTGGCGTCTCAAAGGAAATGCCGAAGGCGAAAAACATGCCGAGCACGAAATCCAGGTACTTGCTGATGTCCGTCATCACCGCCACACCTTCGGGTGCGGCCAGGGTGAAGAACGAGAATACCAGCGGGAACACCAGATAATAGGCGAAGGCCGCACCGAGGAAAAACAGCAGTACGCTTGAGATCAGCAGCGGGTAGACGAGCCGGCGCTCGTTCTTGTAGAGCCCCGGCGCGATGAACGCCCATATGTGATAAAGCACCACGGGAATGGCAACGAACAACGACAGCCAGAGTGTGAGCTTGAGCGGCGCAAAGAAAGTGGAAGTGACCTCGGTCGCAATCATGCTGGCGCCCTGCGGCAGGCGCTCCGTGAGCGGCCGGGCAATCATGGTATAGAGGTCGTTGCGGAACCAGAACAGCACGCCAAACACCAGCATCACCGAACCGATCATTTTCATCAGCCGGTCGCGCAACTCCAGGAGGTGTGCGATAAGCGGGTGTGTTGCTTCCTGCGGAGCTTGTTCGCCCTCGGGGGAGGGATTATTTTGATCCGTCATGGGGTGCTGTCTGTGGCGTTGATGCTGCCGGCAGGGCAGCGGTGTCGCCGGGCTTTACCTCGTTATGGATCTCGCCAGAAGGATCGCCGGGAATGGCCTTGTCTTCCAGGTTGACGCCCAAGTCCTTAACGTCAACCTCTATGCTGGAGCGGGTTTCATCGAGAATCTTCCGCAGCTCCTGCATTTCACCCTGTTGCTGTGTGAGCAGGTTGCGCAGGTCGTCGGTTTTGAACTCACGATTCATGTCCAACTTGGCGTTGGCGATCATGCGGCGCACCTTGCCCAGCCAATACCCCACAGTGCGCGCGACTTCCGGGAGCTTTTTAGGCCCGATTATGACGAGCGCGACCACACCAATGACGGCGATCTCGGCCAGACTGATGTCGAACATGGCGTAGCGGAGACGAGCTTAGGAGACCTTGTCCTTCTCCTTGATAACCTCGGCCTCGATCACGTGTCCTTCGGACTTCTGTACCGCTGCATTCTCTTCAGCGACTTTAGCCGCTTCGGCGGCCTTCGCTTCATCGCTGCCTTCGCGCACCGAGTTGCGGAAATTCTTGATCGCACCGCCGATGTCGCCGCCGATGTTACGCAGCTTTTTCGCACCGAACAGTACCAGCACGATGGCGAGGATGATGGTGAGTTGTAAGGGACTGCCTATCATGTCATTTCTCCAAAAATAAACTTCAGTTGTTCAAAACCCCGGTAGGGGTGGGCCACCCAGTAAGTGGAGATGCAGGTGAGCTATCTCCTGACCACCTCCCGCGCCAGTATTTATGATGGTGCGGAAGCCGTTGGCCAGTCCTTGCTCGCGTGCAACGATGGGCAGCAGTCGTATCATATGCGCCATGAGCGCGTCATGCGTGTTATCCAGATCATCCAGGCTGGCCACGTGCAGGCGCGGCACCACCAGCAGATGCACACGCGCCTTGGGGTGGATGTCCTTGAACGCCACGGCCAGTTCGTCCTGATACACGAACTGGGCGGGGGTTTTACCCGCAACGATGTTGCAGAACAGACACGCTGTCAAGGACGTGACCTCCGCGCCTTTTCCTCCAGCCCGGACAACCCGAAGCGGCGCTCCAGCTCGCGCAACACCGCCTCCGGCCCCAAGCCTTGCGCCGCCAGCAGCACCAGGGTGTGAAACCAGAGATCGGCGGTTTCGTGCACCACCTGCTCCGCGTCGCCGCTTTTACCCGCAATCACGAGTTCGGTGGCTTCCTCGCCGATCTTCTTCAAGACGGCGTCGATCCCCTTGGCATGCAGGCTCGCCACATAAGAGCTGTCCGGACTCGCGCCTTTGCGCTCCTCAATCACCCGCGCCAGACGCTCAAGCACATCACTCATATAGGGTACCTCAGGCCTTATTATATATGAGGCCGGGGTCCTTTAATACCGGGTCTACCGCCACCCAGCGCGTGCCCTCAAGCCGGTGGAAGAAGCAGTGGTGGCGGCCCGTATGGCAGGCGATGCCCCCCTCCTGCTCCACGCTGAGCAGCAGCGCATCGCCGTCGCAGTCGAGGCGGATGTCCTTCACCCGCTGCACATGGCCGGAGCTTTCCCCTTTGTGCCACAGACGCTGGCGCGAGCGCGACCAGTACACCGCCTCGCCCCGCCGCACAGTCTCTTCCAGCGCCGCGCGATTCATCCAGGCCAACATTAGCACCTTGCCACTCGCCGCCTCCTGCACGATCACCGGCGTGAGGCCTTGCTCGTCCCAGCGGATTTCAGCTAACCAGTCGTGTGTCATGGGTGGGTCAAGGCGAGTTTAAAGAGGATTAAAGTATCAGGCAGCGGGTGGCTAAAGTCTACCAGCACAATCAGCAATCAGGGAGGGCATATCTTGTATCTGAGTATCGTGGGTGCTAGTTTGATTACATGGTCCGTCCACAATAAACGCAGAGAGGTTGTAGCGTGACTGACGGCTTCTCTGATTATCTCGTCTTCGTGGACGAAAGCGGTGACCATGGCCTCGATACTATTGACCCTGGTTATCCGGTGTTCGTGCTGGCTTTCTGCGTGATCAACAAGGCCGATTATGTGGGCAAGATCGTTCCGGCGTTGCAGCACTTCAAGCTCAAGCACTTCGGCCACGACAACGTGATACTGCACGAGCGTGATATCCGCAAGGACGTCGGCGGCTTTGCCTTTCTCAAAACAAAGGAGAAGAAGGCAGCCTTCCTGAATGAATTGACGCAGATCGTGGCCGATGTGCCTTTTTCCTTGATCTGTTCGGTCATACGTAAGGAAGCACTGAAACAGAAATATTCGAACCCCGACAACCCTTACCACATCGCGCTGGGTTTCGGGCTTGAGCGGGTCCATTATTGCTTGCAGGGATGGGGTGCCGGTGCTGCGAAAACTCATGTGATAGTGGAGCGACGAGGCCGGAGGGAAGACGTTGAATTGGAGCTGGAGTTCCGGCGTGTCTGCGACGGGGGGAATTACCATGGTGAAAAGCTGCCTCTGGAGATTGTATTCGCAGACAAGAAGGCAAACTTGCCGGGGTTGCAGTTGGCCGATCTGGTCGCACGGCCTGTTGGCATGAGCATTCTTCGTCCGGAGCAGCCGAACCGCGCGTTTGAGGTGCTGGCAGGGAAGTTTTACACGAACCAAAAAGGCAATCGTCTAGGCTGGGGGTTGAAATGCTTCCCCTAGAAAGCAAAAGGCCCCGACGTATCCGCCGAGGCCAGTTGCCGACCGGGAATCCCCAGTCCGAAATCAGAACGCCTATATTATCAGGCCGCAGAAGGAAGAGTTCAAGGATTACATGTAAATTATTTTTCAGCCCGGTAGGATGGGTGGAGCGTAGCGTAACCCATCGTAACGTCAAGCAGTGTCGCCCGGCTTAGGTTTTTTATACTCTAACCTCGATGCCGCATTCGGCCATGCGCTGCTTGGCCTGGGCGATGGTGTATTCGCCGAAGTGGAAGATGCTGGCGGCGAGCACGGCGTCGGCCTTGCCTTCCAGGATGCCTGCGACCAGATGGTCGAGGTTGCCGACGCCGCCGGAGGCGATCACCGGTACGCTGACCGCCTCGCTCACGGCGCGCGTGAGTGCAATGTCGAAGCCGCTCTTGGTGCCGTCGCGGTCCATGCTGGTGAGGAGGATTTCGCCTGCACCGTAAGCCGTCATCTTTCTCGCCCACTCAATCACGTCTATGCCGGTCGTTTTGCGGCCTCCGTGGGTGAAGACCTGCCAGCGCGGAATCCCCCCTTTAAAAAGGGAGGGCTGAGGGGGGATTTGTTTGGCGTCCACTGCCACGACGATGCACTGTGAGCCGAAACGCTCGGCGGCCTCTTTGACGAATTCCGGGTTGGCGACTGCGGCGGTGTTGATGCCCACCTTGTCGGCACCGGCGTTGAGCATGCGCCGGATATCGCTGATGTTGCGGATGCCGCCGCCGACGGTGAGCGGAATGAATACCCGGCTGGCGACCTCTTCAACCACGTGGAGCATGGTGGCGCGTTCGTCGGAGCTGGCGGTGATGTCGAGAAAGGTCAGCTCGTCGGCGCCGGCGTCGTTATAGCGTTGCGCGATCTCCACCGGATCGCCCGCGTCGCGCAGTTCCACGAAGCGCACGCCCTTGACGACACGCCCGTTGTCCACGTCCAGGCAGGGGATGATGCGTTTGGCTAGACCCATAAAAAATCAGTTTCGTAGGGTGCATTCCATGCACCGTTGTTTGCCGTTTGATGTTTGGTGCATGGAATGCACCCTACGGGCTGCTTTTTTTAGACAATTTATCGGCCAGCTTCTGGCCTGCTTTGAAGTCCAGCGTGCCTTCGTAAATCGCACGCCCGGTGATTGCGCCCATGATGCCCTCATGCGCCACCTTGCACAGTGCGCGGATGTCATCGAGGTTGGTGATGCCGCCGGAGGCGATGATCGGGATGGTGACGGCGCGCGCGAGCGCCACGGTGGATTCGATGTTCACGCCGTGCAGCATGCCGTCGCGTCCGATGTCGGTGTAGATGATCGCCTCGACACCGTCCTTTTCGAAGTGCTGTGCGAGATCGATCACATCGTGATTGGAAAGTTTTGACCAGCCGTCAATGGCCACCTTGCCGTCTTTCGCATCCAGCCCGACGATGATGTGGCCGCGAAATTCCAGGCACATGTCGGCCACGAAGTGCGGTGCACTGACGGCCTTGGTGCCGATGATAACGTAGGCCACACCGGCATCGAGGTAGGTCTGAATGGTGTCTTCGTCGCGGATGCCGCCGCCGACCTGAATCGGCAGGTCGGGATAAGTGCGCGCGATGCGGTGGATCACCTCGGCATTGACCGGCTTGCCGGCCAGTGCCCCGTTGAGGTCTACGATGTGCAGGCGGCGCGCGCCCTGTTCCACCCAGCGTGCCGCCACGCTAAGCGGGTCATCGGAAAATACGGTTTCATCATCCATGCGTCCCTGGCGCAGGCGCACGCATTTTCCGTCTTTAAGGTCGATGGCGGGGATTAACAACATACAGACATCCTCGTGTTAGACAGCACCATTCCAGTGTAAAAAATTGCTGAGCAGGGCGAGGCCGTGGCGCTCGCTCTTTTCCGGGTGAAACTGCACGGCGAAGACATTGTCGCGTGCAATGACCGAGGTGAATTCGGTGGGGTAAGAGGTGAGCCCGGCCACCAGGTTGTGATCGGACGGCTGCGCATAATAACTGTGCACGAAATAAAACCGGCTCTGATCCGGAATGTCTTGCCACAAGGCGTGTGCGCGGGCCTGACGCACCTGATTCCAGCCCATGTGCGGTACTTTGAGGCGCGCGCCTGTGGCGTCGGTCATGTTGTCGGCAAAGCGCAGTACTTTGCCCTGCACGATGCCGAGGCCGGGCCAGCCGTTGTTTTCCTCGCTGGAGTCGAGCAGCACCTGCATGCCCATGCAGATACCGAGGAACGGTTTGCTTTTCACGCACTCGCGCACTACGGCGTCGAGTTCCAGCCGTTGCAGTTCCTTCATGCAGTCGCGCATGGCCCCTTGGCCGGGAAATACGACGCGTGCGGCATTCATGATTTGCTGGGGGTCGTTGCTGACCACTACGCGCGTGTCTTTCTGCGCGACGTGTTCCAGCGCCTTGGCGACGGAGCGCAGGTTACCCATACCGTAATCGATGACGGCAACGTCGTTCATTATATAGGGTTCGGAGCGTGCATCAGGAATGCAGGCAAGGGATATGGTGCGTCAGAGCGACCCTTTGGTGGATGGCAGTTTCCCCTGCATGCGTTCATCGCGCTCCACGGCCATGCGCACCGCACGCCCAAACGCCTTGAATATGGTCTCGGCGATGTGATGTGCGTTCTTGCCGCGCAGGCTGTCGATGTGCAGCGTGACCATCGCGTGATTGGCGAAACCCTGGAAAAACTCGTGCAACAGATCGACGTCGAACTCGCCGATGCGCGCGCGCGGATAATCGACATGGTAGTCGAGCCCGGGGCGTCCGGAGAAATCAATCACCACGCGCGACAGCGCTTCGTCCAGCGGCACGTAGGCGTGGCCGTAACGGCGGATGCCCTGCTTGTCGCCCAGCGCCTTCACAAACGCCTGACCCAGGGTGATGCCGATGTCTTCCACCGTGTGATGCGCGTCGATGTGCAGATCGCCTTTGGCCTGGATGGCGATGTCGATCATCCCGTGACGCGCGACCTGATCGAGCATGTGGTCAAGAAAGCCGATGCCAGTGTGCAGGCGCGACTCGCCGCTGCCATCCAGATTGACGGTGGCCTCGATGTTGGTTTCGAGTGTGCCGCGCTTTACGCTCGCCTTGCGCTCGGACATGGGGACGGTTCGTTTAGAGACTTGGGTAAATTATAGCAGTGAATTCACTTGCAGTCTTATAGTGCTGCGCGCAAGGCCGTCAGGAAAGCGGTGTTTTCTTGTTCCGTGCCCACGGTGACGCGCAGGCAGTCATCGAGCGCGCTGCTTGAGCCGTGCAGATTCTTGATCAGGATGCCGGCGCCCTTGAGGGCCTCAAACAGGGCGGTCGCGCGTCCGTGCGGTGTGCGGAACAGGATGAAATTGGCCTGGCTCGGATACACCGTGAGGCCGGGCAGCGCCTGCAGGGCGCGCATGAGTTGTTCGCGCCCGCTGCGGATGCGCGCGGCCTGCTGCTCCAGCAGGTCGGCGTGTTCGAGCGCGAATTCCGCGCTGGCCTGTGTGAGCACGTTGATGTTGTACGGCAGACGTATTTTGTTGAACTCATCCAGCCACGCTGGGTGGCCCACGAGCAGGCCGAGGCGCAGCCCGGCGAGCCCCATCTTCGACAGGGTGCGCATGACCAGCAGGTTGGGGTAACGCGGCAACTGCGTCATCCATGTGCGATTGGCGAATGCGTGATAGGCCTCGTCCACCACCACGAGGCCGGGGGCGGCCTCGATCACCGCGCGCACGGTGTCGTCATCGAACAGATTGCCGGTGGGATTGTTGGGATAGGCGAGGAACACCACGGCGGGCTGGTGCTGTTCGATGGCGCTCAGCATCGCCGCGCGGTCGAGACCGAAGTCGCTGCGCAGCGGCACGCCGACGTAGTCCAGCGCGGCAAAAACAGCGATCATGCGATACATCGAGAAACCCGGTTCGGGCGTAAGCAGCGCGCGCCGCGGCCCGTTGAGCGCGAGCGCAATCATCTGTATCAATTCATCCGAACCGTTGCCGAGCAGAATGTCATAACCTTCGGGTACCGCCATGCTGGTTTTGAGACGGTCGCGCAGTGACTGTGCCGCCGGGTCAGGGTAGCGGTTGAGCGGCACATCACGCAGCCGGGTGAGCCAGGCGTCGATGATTTCCGGCGGCCAGGTGTAGGGATTCTCCATCGCATCGAGCTTGATGAGCCCGCGCGCCTCAGCCACGTGATAAGCAGAAAGCGCGCGTATCTCGGGGCGGATGAGGGATTGCACGAGTTGTGTGAGAGGTTTTTTCATAATATGTAGGGCCGAATTGATTCGGCCAGTGTGCGAATGAATTCGCACCTACCCCTGATCAGTTCTATATTCTGCCGAACGCGCGTGTGCAGTCAAACCTTCGCCGCGCGCCAGCACCGATGCGATCTTGCCCAGGCCTGCGGCGCCGCTGGCCGAGCACTGAATCAGGCTGCTGCGCTTCTGGAAATCGTACACCCCCAGCGGTGAGCTGAAGCGCGCCGTGCGCGAGGTGGGGAGCACGTGGTTGGGTCCCGCGCAGTAATCGCCGATGGCCTCCGGCGTGTAGCGGCCCATGAAGATCGCACCGGCGTGACGGATGCGCGTTGCCCACTGCTCCGCGTTGTCCACCACCAGTTCCAGATGTTCCGGCGCGATGAAATTGGCGATCTCCACGGCTTCGTCGAGGTCGCTCACCTGGATGAGCGCGCCGCGCGCATCCAGCGCGCGACGAATAATCTCGGTGCGCTCCAGTGTCGGCAGCAGGCGTTCGATGCTGGCCGCGACTTGATCGAGGAAGGCGCGGTTTGGGCTGAGCAGCAAGGCCTGCGCCTGCTCGTCGTGCTCGGCCTGGGAAAACAAATCCATGGCGATCCAGTCGGGGTCGGCGTCGCCATCGCAGATCACCAGAATTTCCGACGGCCCCGCAATCATGTCGATGCCGACCGCGCCGAACACCAGGCGTTTGGCGCTGGCGACGTAGATGTTGCCGGGGCCGACGATCTTGTCCACGCGCGGAATAGTTTCAGTGCCATACGCGAGCGCCGCCACCGCCTGTGCGCCGCCGAGGGTGAACACACGGTCGACGTTGGCGACGGCCGCCGCGGCGAGCACCAGATTGTTCACCACGCCGTGCGGTGTGGGCACCACCATGATGAGTTCGCCGACGCCCGCGATCCGGGCGGGGAGTGCGTTCATCAGCACCGACGAGGGGTAGGCCGCCTTGCCGCCGGGCACATACAGGCCGACGCGATCCAGCGCCGTGACCTGCTGGCCGAGCAGGGTGCCGTCGGCTTCGCGGTAAGACCAGGACTGCGCTTTCTGATGCTCGTGGTAACGGCGAATGCGCTCTGCCGCCGCAGTCAGCGCGTCATGCTGCGCCTGCGGCAGTGCGGCGAGTGCCGCCTGCATGCGCGCCTTGGGGATTTCCAGTTCGCCCACCGAGCGCGCCGTGACATGATCGAAACGCGCGGTGTATTCAAGCAGCGCGGTGTCGCCGCGCGTGCGCACCGCGTGCACGATCTCGCGCACCGAGCGGGCGACGTCTTCGTCCGCGACCTCCTCCCACGCCAGAAGTTTTTCCAGTCGGGCGCGGAAATCCGGGTGGCTGCTGTCCAGGCGTTGCATGTTATTGCGGGCTACTTGTTGCCTGCCACCGCAGCCGACAGGAGTGCGATGAGTTTTTTAATCTGCACGTGCTTCATTTTCATCGCGGCCTTGTTGACGATGAGGCGCGCGCTGATGTCGGCGATGAGTTCCAGAGGTTGCAGGCCGTTCGCCTTCAGCGTATTGCCGGTGTCTACCAGATCGACGATGCGGTCGGCGAGGCCGACGAGCGGCGCAAGCTCCATCGAACCGTAGAGCTTGATGATGTCCACCTGCACACCCTGTGCGGCGTAATAGCGGCGCGTGATGTCGACGTATTTGGTGGCGATACGCATACGCCGCGCGTGATCGGCAGCCTCGGGTTTCCCCGCCACCATCATGCGGCAGCGCGCAATCTTCAAATCCAGCGGTTCATACAGTCCATCACCACCGTGCTCCATGAGCACGTCCTTGCCGGCGACGCCGATATCCGCCGCACCGTATTCGACGTAGGTGGGCACGTCGGCGGCGCGGATGATGACCAGCTTCACGTCGGCGTGATTGGTATCCAGAATCAGTTTGCGGCTGGTGTCGGGATCGTCCGTGGGTGTGATGCCCACGTACGCGAGCAGCGGCAGCGTCTCCTTGAAGAGGCGGCCTTTGGACAGGGCGATGGTCAGTGTGTCGCTCATAAAATATTATTGTAGGGTGCATTTTATGCACCAAACATACGGCAAACAACATGGTGCATGGAATGCACCCTACGAAATCGTCTTTATCCAGGCACCCGATGAATACGCGCGCCGAGTTGCGTGAGTTTCTCTTCGATGCACTCGTA
>JAURVQ010000108.1 GCA_030655395.1 Gammaproteobacteria bacterium
CCGGTGCAGGATCACGACTGGGTGGTGGTCGGCGCCACGCCCGCCGAGATGGAGGCGCGCGGCTTCAAACTGGTCGGCGCGGACTTCCCGGTGTTTCTGCATCCCGCCACGCACGAGGAATATGCGCTGGCGCGCACCGAACGCAAGACCGCTCCAGGCTACAAAGGCTTTACCGTCCACGCCGCGCCCGATGTGACGCTGGCACAAGACCTCAAGCGGCGCGATCTCACCATCAACGCCATCGCGATGGATGAGCACGGCACTCTCACCGACCCCTTCAACGGCGTGCAGGATATTAAAAATAAAATCCTGCGCCACGTCTCGCCTGCGTTTGCCGAAGACCCGGTGCGCATCCTGCGCGTGGCGCGCTTCGCCGCGCGCTTTGCGGACTTTCGCGTGGCGGATGAAACCAATGCGCTGATGCGCCGCATGGCGGAAAACGGCGAGGTGGATGCGCTCGTGCCCGAACGTGTGTGGGTGGAGCTGGAGCGCGCGCTGGGAGAAAAAACCCCCGTGCGTTTTTTTGCAGTGCTGCGCGCCTGCGGCGCGCTGGAAAAATTATTCCCCGAGATCGAGCGCCTCTACGGCGTGCCGCAGCCGGAAAAGCACCATCCGGAAATCGACACCGGCCTGCACACCATGATGGTACTGGAACAGGCCGCACGGCTGTCCGCCGATCCCTGCGTGCGCTTCGCCGCGCTGATGCATGACCTGGGCAAGGGCACCACGCCACAGGAGCAGTGGCCGCAGCACATCGGCCATGAGGCGCGCAGCGTGGAGCTGGTCAGGAATATCTGCACACGCTTTCGCATCCCCAACGATTACCGCGACCTCGCCGTGCTGACCGCCAGATATCACGGTGATTGTCACCGCGCCGCTGAACTGCGACCCGACACATTACTGGAAAAACTGGAGGGGCTGGACGCCTTCCGCCGTCCGCAGCGTTTCGAGCAGTTTCTGCTCGCCTGCGAGGCCGACGCGCGCGGCCGCACCGGCTACGAAGACCGGCCTTACCCGCAGGCGGATATTTTTCGCGAAGCCTTCGCAGCCTGCGCCGCCGTGGACGTGCGGCCGCTGCTGGAAAAGGGATTCAACGGTGAGGCCATCGCGCGCGAGCTGCGCCAATTGCGCATCCAGGTCATACGCCAGGCGTCGGCGTCCTTATAACAGCACCGGCTGATCCGGCAGTTCGTTGGCGCTCACGCCCTGCCTGGGATAATGCCTGCGCAGATGCGCGCTGACAGCGCGGATGCCCGCCAGCACGCCTGCTTCAAAACGTCCCGCGCGGAATTCCGCCTCCATGGCGCGGCAGATATGCTCCCAGCCCTCCCGCCCCACGTGCGTATGCACGCCACGGTCGGCGATGATCTCGACGTCGCGGTCGGCGAGCAGTAAATAAATCAGTACGCCATTGTTGTCTTCGGTATCCCACACGCGCAAGCGGGAAAACAGCTCGATGGCGCGCTCGCGCGCGGTTTGGTTTCCGAGCAGCGGGCCGACGTCGAGCCCTGCCTCCACGGCAAAACGGATTTGTCCGTGATGCGCCGCCTCCGCCTCGCGGATCGCGGCCTCGATCGCCTGCAGGGCCGCTGCCGGAAAGGCGCGCCGCACCTGCCAGTGGCCACTGCATAGATGCTTGAGCCAGCGTGTGATCATCATCACCACCTCCCCGATGCGCCACCACCGCCAAAACCGCCCCCACCTCCGCCGAACCCACCGCCGCTATAGCCGCCGCCACCGTAACCGCCGGGCCGGTAACCGCCGCGCCCGTGCGGAATAATGCCGCTCAGCAGCGCCAGCACAAATGCAAAAAACCCCGCAATCAATGCGATCAACAGTGTGCTCAGCAATACCCAGCCCGCGACAGCCGCGACCAGCCCTATGACCAGCGCCGCCGGAAAACGGCCCAGCATGCCGCGCAGCATCGGCGCCACGATGAACGCCAGAATCAACCCCAACATCAGCACGTCGCCGAAGTCGCTGCCGCCTGCTCCAGCCTGGGAGACAGGCGTGGGCAGCGGCTCGCCTTCAACCTGTTTTATCATGGACAGCACGCCCGCCTGAATGCCGCCGAAGAAATCACCCTTGCTGAAATACGGCGTGATGATGTCGGACACAATGCGCTTGGCAATCGCATCGGGCAGCACGCCCTCCAGTCCGTAACCGACCTCAATGCGCAGCGCGCGGTCGTCTTTGGCGATTAACAGCAGCGCGCCGTCATCAATCCCTTTGCGCCCGAGTTTCCATTTTTCCGCTACGCGGATGGAATATTGCTCAATCGCCTCCGGCTGCGTAGTGGGCACAATGAGCACCGCGATCTGGCTGCCCTTTTTTTCCTCGAAGGCCTGTAGCGTGCGCTCCAGTTCGTCTTTTTGCGACGCGGAAAGCGTGGCGGTCAGATCGGTGACGCGCGCAGTGAGCGGCGGCACGGGCACATCGGCCTGCGCCGCCACAAAAGACAGACTGAGCAATAAGAGGACAGCCCAGACTTTAGACATTACGGTTTAGCGGGTGCGGAAAAGTCCACCTTGGGTGGTGTAGCGATGGCCTTTTCATCTTCCACCGTGAAGCTCGGCTTGACCTTGAAGCCGAACATCATCGCGGTGAGGTTGCTGGGGAAGGAGCGCACGGTGACGTTGTACTCCTGCACCGCCTGGATGTAGCGGTTACGCGCGACCGCAATGCGATTTTCCGTGCCTTCCAGTTGCGCCTGCAAATCACGGAACACGGTGTCCGATTTCAGTTGCGGATAGTTTTCCGCCACCACCAGCAATCGCGCGAGCGCACTGCTCATCTCACCCTGCGCGGCGATGAATTTGGCAAAGGCCTTTTCGTCGTTGATGAGTTCCGGCGTGGCCTGAATGGAACCTACTTTGGCGCGCGCCTGTGTCACTCCGAGCAGCACGTCCTTTTCCTGCGCGGCGAAACCCTTCACCACGTTGACGAGGTTGGGCACCAGATCGGCGCGGCGCTGATATTGGTTCAACACCTCCGCCCAGCTGGCCTTGATCTGCTCATCGGTGCTTTGCAGCGTGTTGTAGCCACAGCCGCCAAGCAATGTGGTCAGAAACAGCAGCCCGACTGCACGCAATCTGTTACGCATGTCATCCTCCAGAGGTATTCTTGTAAAACCTAGAATGAGGGCGATCGGCGCGAAACACAAGGCCGTTACTGTAGAAATCACAGCCTGCCGCGATTATCCCTGAGTGCAAAACCGAGCAGCGGGGCATCGATGCCGCGCGTGAGCGCAATCACCTTGAATATCTCACCCATTTCATCCGGCTGGGTGAGTTTTTTGGCCTGCTGCATCAGCGGCAGATACGTGGCCGCATCATTCGCATCGGCATCGCCCACCATCTCCATCAGGCCGCACGCGAGCAGAAAGTGTGCCTGCGTAGTGTACCCCGCCACGGCGAGACCGGCGGCGTGCGCGGCCTCGGCCACAGCGGTGAAATCAACCTGCGCGGTAATATCCTGCAAGCCGGTGAGTATCAGCGGGTCGGCATGCGCGCGGTGCTGGTAGTGGCACAGCAGCGTGCCGTCTGCGCGCTGCGCATGATACAGCTCGCTGCGCGCATGGCCGTAGTCAACCAACAGCACCAGGCCGCGCCCGATCACGTCTGCGATGCTGCGTATCCATGCGGACGCAGCGAGACTCGCCTCCGACTCAAACACCTGCGGCAAGTCTGATACACGGCTGCGCACGGCGTCGATGCGCGCGGCCAGTGCGGCATCGCTCACCGGGCCGTGGCGCCACACAAAATGCCCGTCCTCATATCCCACGTAACATTCGTAAACGGCGTCGCCGTCGATGCGAAAGCGATGCAGCGGCATCGCGTCCAGCACTTCATTGGCGAGCACCACACCGTGAAAGCCGTGCTGCGGCAGCGTGTCGAGCCAGCGCACGCGCTCGGCGAGATGCGGCACGCGCCGCAGCGTATCCTGCTGCCGTGCACGCAATTCGGCACTGAGTTCGAGAATAAAGTAATGCCGCGGCAGACAGCCCAGGCGCTCGCACTCGCTCAGCACGTCACACGCCAGCACGCCGGAGCCAGCACCCGCCTCCAGAATGTCTCCCTGCTCCATCTGCTCCAGCACCTGCTGACACTGGCGCGCGATACAGCGTGCAAACAGGGGGGATATTTCCGGCGCGGTGACGAAATCTCCGCCCGCGCCGAACTTCTGCAGACCGGCGCTGTAATAGCCGAGGCCGGGGGCGTAGAGCGCGAGTTCCATGTAGTGCGCAAATGTAATGCGCCCGCCCGCCCGCTCGATCTCGCGGCGAATAACCTCCTGCAGGCGCGCGCTGTGCGCCGCCTCAAGCGGGCCCGGTACGGGCAAATCCATGCGCGTGATGTTCATGCAGCAGTGATTTTATGCTGAGGCATTTTAGGTTACGCTAGCCGTGAACGGCGGCCTGACGACACGAGGGTGTGATGCAGAATAATACCAGCAGCCTGAGCGGAAAAGTGGCGCTCATCACCGGCGCGGCGCAGCGCATGGGTGCGGTGATCGCCGAGGCCCTGCATGCCGAAGGCCTTAATCTGGCGCTGCATTACCGTACCTCCAAACAGGCCGCGCATGCGCTGCAGGAAAAGCTCAACGCTGCACGCGCCGACTCCGTCGTCCTCATACAGGCCGATCTTCTGGACAGCGCGAAGGTCACGCACATGGTGCACGATGCGATTGGCGCGTGGGGCAGACTCGATGTGCTGATCAACAACGCCTCCAGTTTTTACCCGACGCCGGTAGGCTCGGTAAGCGACACACAATGGGATGACATCATGGGCAGCAATCTGCGCGCGCCGTTTTTTGCGGCACAGGCCGCCGCGCGCGCGCTCGGCGAATCCAGCGGATGCATCATCAATATCGTCGACATCCACGCCGACCGTCCGCTCAAGACCTACCCCGTCTACAGCACGGCCAAGGCCGGGCTGGTGATGCTGACCAAGGCGCTGGCCTGTGAACTCGCGCCGCAAGTGCGCGTGAATGCGGTCGCACCCGGCGCCATTCTGTGGCCGGAAGCACTGGACCAGGTCACCCAGCAACGCATCATTTCGCGCACGCTGCTCAAGCATCAAGGTCAGCCGGGCGATATCGCGCGCGCGGTGCTGTTTCTGATCCGTGACGCGGGCTATATCACCGGCCAGGTGATCACCGTGGACGGCGGGCGCTCCATCAACGCCTAACCGTTCACCGCGGCGTCGAGGCCCATGGGAAAATCCACCCGCACGAGTTTCTGCTGGCCTTTATCGAAGCACTGCCACAACTCCTGATAAGTCCGCCCATCCTGCGGGTGACGCCACTGGCCGGCGATCTCCGCCAGCGGCCACAACACAAAGGCGTATTTCAAAATATCCGGGCGCGGCAACTTCAGGCCGGGCTCGTGCAGCACGAGATCGTCGTAGAGCAGGAGATCGAGGTCGAGAGTGCGCGAATTGAAGCGCGCGGCGCCGCGCGCGCGGCCGTGCCCGTGCTCGATGCGCTCCAGCGTGCGCGCCACCGTGCGCACGTCCTCGACGGTATCAAACCCCACCACCAGATTGTAAAAATCATCGCCCGCAAAACCCACCGCCTTACTGTCATACACCGATGACACAGTGAGCGGGCCATAGTGTTCGCGCAACGCTGCAAGACCGGCGCGGATATTATGCTCGCGCTCGATGTTGCTGCCCATGCTGACGTAGACACGCGTCATGGCCTCTCACCGCGCTCGATAATCACACCCACGTCCATCGCCCCCCGCACCGCGCCCTTCTTGTTCACCCGCACGCGCAACCAGGCGACGTTAAACTCGGTGAGTACAATGTCCGCCACGCGCTCGGCTATCGTCTCCACCAGATGAAACTCGCTGTGGCCGACAAAGTCGATCAACCGTTTCGACACCGCCTTGTAATCCAGCGTGTCCGCAATGCTGTCGCTCGCCGCCGCCTTGCGGATGTCCGCCGCCATATCGAGATCGAGGGTAATAGTCTGCCGCACGCGCCGCTCCCAGTCGAAAATGCCGATGACCGCGTCGATCTTCAAATCATGCAGGTAAATAATATCCATGGGCGTGACTGCCTGTGTACGGCTTAAATGGGAACGTGTGAGTTTATACGCGGACGCGCCATAATGAAATCACTTGTAGTGGATAATGCGGCAGGGCAGGCTATGCAAAAAGCGCATAGGATGGGTGAAACCTATCAACTTTTATCTCGCAGACGGCCGGTGAATGATGGGTTTCACCCATCCTACTGCGCTTTGATTTAGTGCGTCGCATTGAAAGGCCTAGCGTTCGCAATCAGCCACCGCTGAAGGCGGGAATCTTCCCCCAATAAAATTGACACCTGTTTAAGCCAACTGATTTTCATACGTTGCTGGCGATACGTAGTTTAACGAAGAATGGATTCTACTGCGGTTATAGAAAGGAATATAGCTG
>JAURVQ010000016.1 GCA_030655395.1 Gammaproteobacteria bacterium
GTCGCACCAGCCGGTCACTGTTTTTGAAGGCAATCTCGACGAGTGGCTGCATCTGTTCAGAAACGCTTCCTGCTACGCCACCCATGACAAGGCCAAGTGAACCCCTGATCGAGGTGAGTGGCGTGCGTAGCTCGTGGCTCACAGTGGAGATAAACTCACTCTTCATGCGGTCTATTTTCTTGCGCTCGGTAATATCCTTCCCGATACCCAGGAAACCTGTAATTGTGCCGTCCGGCTCGCGTAATGCAGTCACAGTAAGCAATACGGGAAACGTAGTGCCATCCTTGCATATATAGGTCCATTCATTTTCATCCTGGATGCCCCACCGGGCCTTTGCCACAAATACCTCGAAGCCGGGCTGCACGGATACACCCATCTCACTGCTTAATTCTGCCGCACGCCGTTTGACCTCTTCAGGATCATGCAAAATAGCTGGTGTCATCTTGCCGACCATCTCCTCCGCGGACTAGCCAAGGATACGTTGGGCGGCGGCATTAAATGTGAGTATGGTGCCATTGACGTCAGTCGAGATAATGGTCAGGTTCGCACCATCAAGTATGGCCTGCTGCAATCGTGTAGTATCTCGCAGCTCCCGCTCCGTGAGCCTGATCCCACTGACATCGCGCACGATGCCGGCGAAGATGCGTCGCGACTCCAGACGGACTTCGCTCACCGCAAGCTCAAGCGGGAACCTCTCCCCGTCCTTGCGCCTCCCCTCAACCTCGCGTCCGATTCCGATAATCTTGGCATGACCTGTGGTCACATAGTTGTGAAGATAGCCATCATGTTCGGAGCGGTACGGCTCAGGCATCAGCATGCTGACGTTCTTACCTTGCACCTCAGCCAACGAATAACCAAAGATGCGTGTGGCCGCACGACTAAATGATTCAATGGTGCCCTGCTCATCGATAGTGATGATACCGTCTGTCACGCCATCCAGCACGGCATTCAAGCGCGCCTCGCTCTCATGCTTTATTGCCAGCGCCGAGCTCGTACTGAGGATATTCAGTTCGCTCTCCGCCCAGCTCCCCAGGTCATGCAATGCGGCGAGATCACGCTCACTGAGCACACGCGGGCGCCGGTCAATCAGGCACAGGGTGCCCAGTCTGCTGCCTCCGGAATGGCGTAACGGATAGCCTGCGTAAAACCGGATGCGCGGCTCACCTGTCACCAGAGGATTGTCCGCAAAGCGCTCATCCAGCAGCGCATCGGGTATTACCAGCGGAGCGTCCTGGAGAATCGCGTGGCCGCAAAATGAAATGCTGCGCGGGGTCTCCGACACCGGCAATCCCAGGCATGACTTGAACCATTGACGATTGGCGTCCACCAGCGAAATGAGCACGATGGGGACATCAAACAGGTGCTGGGCCGTGCGGGTGATGCGATTGAAGCGCTCCTCGGGCGGCGTGTCCAGGATATGCAGGCCGCGCAAAGCGGCAAGCCTCTGCTCCTCTTCGGGTGGGACAGTTGGTGCGCGCATGGGAGGGTTACTCCACTGACTTTGCAGAGCCCCAGCCCACGGGGTTCACTACAACTCATGCTGCGCCTGATTCGCTGCTGCCGTCAAGACCGTCAAATTTTGGATGGTGGGCGATGCAAGGTTCGAACTTGCGACCCCTGCCGTGTGAAGGCAGTGCTCTACCGCTGAGCTAATCGCCCTGATGGAGCGGGGAATTTTACGGGTAACGAGGATGCGGGTCAAATTAACGCTGCTTTTTTGCTAGAATGACACTCCACTATCAGACCGCCACTCCTATGAGCGTCCGCACCCGTTTCGCCCCCAGCCCCACCGGTTACCTGCACGTGGGCGGTGCGCGCACCGCGCTGTACTCCTGGCTGCACGCGCGCAAGCACGGCGGCGCCTTCATCCTGCGCATCGAGGACACCGACCTCGAACGCTCCACGGCGGAGTCGGTGAACGCGATTCTGGAAGGCATGACATGGCTCGGTCTCGAATACGACGAAGGCCCGTTTTATCAAACGCACCACTTTGAGCGTTATCGCGCAGTGATCGGCCAACTGCTCGACGCGGGCAATGCCTACCACTGCTACTGCTCGAAGGAACGTCTGGAGCAATTGCGCGCAGATCAAATGGCGCGCAAGGAAAAGCCGCGCTACGACCATCACTGCCGCGACCTTCGCACACCGCCGCCTGCGGACGTTGCGCCGGTGGTGCGCTTCAAGACACCGCTCGAAGGCGATGTGGCGGTGCAGGATCAGATCAAGGGCACCGTGCTGTTCAATAACAGCGAGCTGGATGATCTCATCATCGCGCGCTCCGACGGCACGCCCACCTACAACTTCACGGTCGCGGTGGACGACTGGGACATGCATGTCACGCATGTCATCCGCGGCGACGATCACCTCAACAACACGCCACGCCAGATCAATATTCTGAAGGCACTCGGCGCCCCGCTGCCGGTCTACGCGCACGTGCCCATGATTCTGGGCACGGACGGCCAGCGCCTCTCCAAACGCCACGGCGCGGTAAGCGTGATGCAGTTTCGTGAGGAAGGTTACCTGCCCGAGGCGCTACTCAATTATCTGGTGCGGCTCGGCTGGGCGCACGGAGACCAGGAGGTGTTTTCCGTCGATGAGCTGATTGCGCTGTTCGACATCAGCAACGTAAACCGCGCCGCCAGCGCCTTCGATCCTCAAAAACTGCTGTGGCTCAACCAGCATTACCTCAAACACCTCGATCCCGCGCATGTGGCGCACCAGTTGAGCTGGCACATGGGCAAACTCGGCATCGATCCGGCGCAAGGCCCGGAATTGAGCGACGTGGTGATTGCGCTGCGCGAACGCGCCAAGACGCTGGTGGAGATGGCGCAGGCGAGCACGATTTTTTATCAGGACAT
This sequence comes from Gammaproteobacteria bacterium, assembly GCA_030655395.1. Taxonomy (GTDB): domain Bacteria; phylum Pseudomonadota; class Gammaproteobacteria; order SURF-13; family SURF-13; genus JAQBXX01. The sequence continues at coordinate 2,859 of JAURVQ010000016.1, forward strand.
CACCGGCTACGACGAGAAGGCCGCCGCACAACTTACCCTCGGCGTGCTTGCGGCCCTGGACGATCTCTACACGCGGCTCGCCGCGCTCACGCCGTGGACGGCGGAATCCCTGCACGCGCTCGTCAGCGCGGTGGCCGACGCGCATCAACTCGCCCTCGGCAAACTGGCGCAGCCGCTGCGCGCCGCCGTCACCGGCAAGACCGCCTCCCCGCCCATTGATGTAACATTGCAACTGCTCGGGCGCGAGCGCACCCTGCAACGTATTGAGCGCGCTCTGGACTATATCCGCAAGAAAACCGCTGATTACTCATAAGTCAGTAAGTAAGGCCACACTTCCCGCTACGTCCCCGCCCCTTGTTTAGGGGGCGGGACAGGGTGGGGGTAGGGTAAACAGCGTATTTACTCAGGAGTCACATCATTCACGTTGTCGCCTTACTTTGTGACTCCTGAGTAAATCAGCGCGTCAATCTTCGCCGCACAGATAAAGTCATTCTCCGACAGCCCCTTGATCGCGTGCGTGCTGAAACGCACGCGGCATTTGTTGTAGCTCACTTCCAGATCGGGGTGATGATCTTCCTGATGCGCAATCCAGCCCAGCGCGTTCACGAAGGCCAGCGTCTGGTAGTAATTCTTGAACTGGAAGGCGCGGCTGATTTCGTCGCCCTTCTCGTTCAGTGTCCACAGCGGGGTTTGTTTCAGCAGATCGCGCGCCTCACTCGCGGAAAGCGGCGCGGTGCCGCCTTCGCACACCTTGCAGTGTTTCGCGGTCAGTTCGCTCACGGCACTTCCTTGTACTTGTAAAATTTAGCATTCAGATATGCGGCGACATCTTCGATCTGTTCCGGCGACCAGTTCAACCGGCCGTTGGATTCACAAAACTGGATACGCTTCTTGAGCCCGTCCAGCGAATGAATAATTCTGTTAGGGCGCGTGTGTACCGAAGTGTCATGGCAGCGGGTGCAATTGGCCTGATACAACTCCTGCCCACGCTTGGCGTCGCCCGCCGCCTGCACCAAGGGCACATTCAATAAAAGCACGCTAACAGCCAGCAGCAATTTTTTCATATCACACCTCCAGAAATTCCTTATGCCAGCTTGGTTGCGAGATGCGCCACGCGCAGCGGGGCCGGCGGGTGCGAATCGTGAAACGCCGAATAGAGCGCATCCGGCGTCAGCGTGCTCGCGTTTTCCTGATACAGTTTGACCAGCGCCCGGATCATTGCGCCCGCGTCCGCCTGCTGCGCGGCGAAGTCGTCGGCCTCGAACTCGTCACGGCGCGCAAACCACGCCGCGACCGGCTGCATGAAAAATCCGAACACCGGCGTTGCCAG
>JAURVQ010000021.1 GCA_030655395.1 Gammaproteobacteria bacterium
GCAAGTGTAGCCTTATCTACGGACTGATCCTTAATACTCACTCAGCAAATGCGAACATGCCGATGGCGGCGCCGAACATCAAAAGTGTGGTGGCCAGCACGACACTCCGGCCCAGCCGTGAGCTGGGTTGATTATTCATGATGGCCGCATCAGAGGCGACTGCGAGAATACCGATCAACAAGAATGGTGCGAGCAAACCGTTGATGACGGCGGTCCAGAACAGCGCCTTGATCGGATTGATGCCGATCCAGTCGATGGCGATGCCGACCAGAATGGACAGAATAATGATGGAGTAAAAAGACCAGGCCTGTCCCAGCTTGTTATCCAGCCCCTCTGTCCAGTTGAATGTTTCGGCAAAGGCATAGGCGGCGGAGCCGGCCAGTATGGGGATGGCAAGAAAGCCTACCCCGAGAATGCCTGCGGTATAGAGTGTCATGGCAAAGGAGCCGGCCAGCGGGCGCAAAGCCTCGGCCACCTGCGCTGATGTGTCAAGCTGGGTAATGCCATGCGTATTGAGCACCAGGGCCGTGGTCAATATGATGAAAAACATTACCAGATTCGAGAAAAAAGTGCCTACCCCCACATCCAGTTTGCGCTTCAATATCTCGCGTGGCGTCGCTCCTTGGCGATTAACAAGCAGAACCCGCCCCATGGCCTTTTCCTCTTCAACCTCCTGCGAGGCCTGCCAGAAAAAAAGATAGGGACTGATGGTGGTGCCCAGAATGGCGACCAGGGTGGCCCAGGCCGCCGGTCCGCGGGGCAGCGAAGGGATAAAGGCATCTTTTGCCACGGCCCCCCAGTCAGGGCCAACCACAAAGGCCGTAATGATGTAGGAGAAAAGGCTGAGTGCGAGCCACTTGAGGATGCGGGCAATTTGGTAATAACGCAGCCGGATGGTGGCATACGTGATCCCCACTCCGAAGAGGACGACAAGAAGGTGCGAGTCAACTCCGCTTAGAAGTTCGGCGGCATCGGCCATGGCCGTCAGGTCGGCGCCGATATTGATCGTGTTCGCCGTGACAAGTAATACGCAGACAATGACCATGACGGGTTTGGGAAATTTTTGCCGTAATGCCCCGGCCAGCCCCCGGCCTGTTACCATCCCTATCCGGGCGCACATCATCTGCACGGCGGCCATGAGGGGCCAGGTAAGAAACGCTGTCCAGAGTAGCGACGTGCCTAGCTGCGCCCCGGCAATGGAATAGGTGGCGATACCTGAGGGATCATCGTCGGCGGCTCCGGCTATAACCCCTGGCCCCAGTGCGGAAAAAAATCGGGAGACGAGATTTTTTGGTTTCGACGGTGTTGAATTACTCATGCTGGCTCGATTGTAGAATCTTCCACGGCAGCATAAAAGCCTAATCTGATCCAGTCAGGATATTTCTCACGCACATGAAACCGTACTCACAGTCTTGTGATGACAATCAGGACCCGATCCTCGCGGTGTTGCGCGAGGTGTTCGTAGAGGCTGGCAAGGTGTTGGAGATCGGCAGCGGCACCGGACAGCATGCGGTGTATTTTGCAAAACATCTGCCGCATCTTGTCTGGCAGGCGAGTGATGTGGCCGAGAATCTCGCGGGTATCCGGATGTGGCTGGATGAGGCGGCGCTGGTTGGTGTGTTACCGCCGATGCTGCTGGATGTGGCTGACGAACGCTGGCCGATCAGCCCGGTGGATGCCGTCTTCAGCGCCAACACCGCGCACATCATGGCGTGGCCGCAGGTGGAACGGATGTTCGCGGGCATCGGCGACGTGCTGCGGGCCAATGGTGTGTTTGCCTTGTACGGGCCGTTCAATTACGGCGGGGCGTATACGAGTGAGAGCAACGCGCGTTTCGACGCCTGGCTGAAGGCGCGCGACCCCTTGAGCGGGGTACGCGATTTCGAGGCGCTCGACGCGCTGGCGCAGGCGCAGGGGATGTCACTCCTCAAGGATTACGCGATGCCGGCGAACAACCGTACACTGGTGTGGCGCAAGTCATCAGGTTAGTTGCTCCGCCGGGCGTATGCCGCTCAAGGTGCGGAAGGAGACATCCCGCGCCGTGTCGATGAAGCCCTGCATATAGGGCACGTCTGTTTGTCCGCTGCGCACCGCGCAATAGAGTGTGCCCCACAGGCCGTTACGGCCCAGCGGCCTGGCAGCGATGTAATGATATTTGAGATAGTCCGCGGCGACCCAGTTCGGCAGCGCGGCTACGCCACGTCGGCTCGCGACGAGTTGCACCATCATCAGCGTAAGCTCGGTGCTGCGCAGTGCAGCGGGCTTGATTTTTGCGGGCTGCAAAAAATGCCGGAAGACATCGAGCCGGTTACGCGGCACGGGGTAGGTGATGAGGGTCTCGCCGGCGAGGTCGCGCGGCCTGATCCAGGCGCGCGCGGTGAGCGGGTGATCGGGCGCCATCACCAGCAGCGCCTGATAGCGAAACAGGGGCTCGAAGCTGATGCCTTTGATTTTTTTGGTGTCGGAGGTGATGACGAGGTCGATATCGCCGCGCGCCAGCGCTGGCAGCGAGTCGAAATTGAAGCCGGCGGAAAGGTCGATCTCCACCACCGGCCACTGTTCACGGAACGCATTGATGCTGGGCATCAGCCATTCGAAACAACTGTGACATTCAATGGCGATGTTGAGCCGGCCCGTGCCGCCGTGCGTGAGTCCGCTGAGGTCGTGCTCGGCCTGCCGCACCTCGCCCAGCACCTGTTCGGCCAAGCGCAGCAGGCGTTCTCCGGTGGGGGTGAAGCTGAGCGGACGGCTTTTGCGCAAAAACAGCGCGCCGTAGTGCGCCTCGAGCGCCTTGATCTGGTGCGACAGCGCGGAGGGAGTGAGGTGCAGGCGCTCGGCGGCAAGCGAGAGGCTGCCGCAATCGCGGAGCAGGGTGAGCGCACGTAAATGGCGGATTTCCAGCATGAATATCATCATAAGTTATTTTCATGATGAATTTTAGAAGATTTAAATTTATTCATAGGGCAAGTGCCGCTACACTAGGCCCAGTCATAGCTATTTAGCCCACCGTATTAAAGGTATTGAGGAGCGCATTATGAGCACTGCACACAATCTGGGGTTCCCGCGCATCGGCGCACGGCGCGAGATGAAGCGCGCGGTGGAGAGTTACTGGAAGGGCGATCTGGACGAGGCGGGCCTGCTGGCCGTAGGCCGCGAGCTGCGCGCGCGGCACTGGAAGTTGCAGGCAGAGGCCGGACTGGACCTCGTGCCGGTCGGCGATTTCACCTGGTATGACCATGTGCTCGATATGTCGGTGCTGCTGGGCGTGGTGCCGCAGCGCTTCGGCGACGTAATGGGCAACGTCGATCTCAAGACCTATTTCCGCATGGCACGCGGGCGCGCACCGGGCGACAAGGCCGGCAGCGCCGACACCTACGCCTGCGAGATGACCAAGTGGTTCGACACCAACTATCACTACATCGTGCCGGAATTCAATGCCGATCAGACCTTCCGTATTGCCTCCAACAAGCTGTTTGACGAGCTCGCCGAGGCCAAGGCGCTGGGCGTGCGCGCCAAGCCCGTGCTCGTCGGCCCGCTCACCTATCTCTGGCTCGGCAAGACCCGAGGCGCGGCGTTTGACAAACTCACGCTGCTCGAAAAAATCCTGCCGGCGTATGCTGAAATGCTCGCGCGCCTGAAGCAGGCAGGGGTGGAGTGGGTGCAGATCGACGAGCCTATCCTGGTGCTCGACCTGCCGCAGGCGTGGAAGAACGCCTTCGAGTCCGCCTACAACCGCCTGCAGTCTTCCGGTGTGAAGCTGCTGCTGGCCACCTATTTCGGAGCGCTCGACGATAATACCGGCGTCGCCTGCCGCTTGCCGGTGGACGGGCTGCACATTGACCTGGTGCGTGCGCCGCAGCAGCTTGCCACCGTGCTCGATCAGCTTCCCGCGTATAAGGTCTTGTCGCTCGGCGTGGTGGACGGACGTAACATCTGGCGCGCCGACCTTGAGAAGGCGCTCGCCATACTCGATTCGGTCAAGGAGCGCCTGGGCGAACGGCTATGGATAGCACCGTCATGTTCGCTGCTGCACAGCCCGGTGGATCTCGCGCTGGAAACCAAGCTCGATCAGGAGTTCAAGTCATGGCTCGCCTACGCCACGCAAAAAGTCGCCGAGGTGGTGGCGCTGCGTGAAGGTGTGGACCACGGACGCGCGTCGATCGGTGTGATGCTGGATGCGAGCCGCGCCGCAGCGCAGTCGCGCACGACCTCGAAGCGCATTCATCGCCCCGACGTGAAGGCGCGCGCCAAGGCGCTCAGCGCCAGCGCCGACCAGCGCCACGCGCCTTACGCGGAACGTGCGCGTCAGCAGCGTGAAAAACTGAAACTGCCGCTGCTGCCGACCACGACCATCGGCTCGTTTCCGCAGACGCAGGCGATCCGCAGCGCACGCAGTGACTTCAAGGCCAAACGCATTACCGAGGCGGAGTATAACGAGCGCATGAAGCAGGAGATCACGCTCGCGGTGCGCAAACAGGAAGAAATCGGTCTCGATGTGCTGGTGCACGGCGAGGCCGAGCGCAATGACATGGTGGAGTACTTCGGTGAATTGCTCGACGGCTACGCCTTCAGCGAAAACGGCTGGGTGCAGAGCTACGGCTCGCGCTGCGTGAAGCCACCCATCATCTTCGGTGACGTGTCACGCCCGAAACCCATGACGGTAGACTGGACGACCTACGCCCAGTCACTCACCCAGAAACCGATGAAGGGCATGCTGTCCGGCCCCATCACCATGCTGCAATGGTCGTTCGTGCGCGATGATCAGCCGCGCAGCCTCACCGCGTTGCAGATCGCATTCGCACTGCGCGACGAAGTGCTCGACCTGGAAAAGGCCGGCATCAAGGTGGTGCAGATCGACGAACCGGCACTGCGCGAAGGTCTGCCGTTGCGCCACGCCGACTGGGCGGAGTATCTGCGCTGGGCGGCGCAGGCGTTTCGCGTATCGGCGGGCGCGGTGCGCGACGACACGCAAATCCATACCCACATGTGCTACGCGGAGTTCAACGACATCATCGATTCGATTGCGGCGCTCGACGCCGACGTCATTACCATCGAGACCTCGCGTTCCGACATGGAACTGCTCGATGCCTTCGTGAACTTCTCCTACCCCAATGAGATCGGGCCGGGCGTGTACGACATCCACTCGCCGCGCGTGCCGACCAAGGACGAGATCGTGCGTCTGATGGAGAAGGCCGCCAAGGTGGTGCCGGTGGATCGCTTGTGGATCAACCCCGATTGTGGTTTGAAGACACGCGACTGGCCTGAAGTCGAGACGGCGCTGGCCAATATGGTGTCCGCCGCGAAGACACTGCGCGAGAGGCTGCAGCACTAGAGGTCATGTTACACACGAATCAGTAATACGTCGTTCCCGCGTAAGCGGGAACCCAGCGCCTTTGGATGCCCGCTTGCGCGGGCATGACGAATGTCTTTAACTGTTGCTGGATAGACTGTTGCAGTCCACCGGCCCTCACCGCAGGCTCATCACCGGCCAGCCTTTTTTCTTCGCGTATTCCATAAGCTGCGCATCCGGATCCACAGCGACCGGATGTGTGACTTTCTCTAATAACGGAATGTCGTTGTGCGAGTCGCTGTAAAACCAGCTTTCGCCCCGTATGAGTCCGTTTTCACTCAGCCACGATTCCAGCCGGATCACCTTGCCTTCGCGGAAGCAGGGCACGCCGGCCACTGCACCGGTGTAGCGTCCGTTATGTATGGCGGGCTCGGAAGCAAGCAGGTTTGCCACGCCCAGACGTTCGGCGATAGGCCCGGTGATAAAGCGGTTGGTGGCGGTGATGATGAGCAGGGTGTGACCCTGACGGCGATGATCCTCGATCAGCGCCTGCGCCTTGGGCAGCATGATGGGCTCGATCTTCTCGAGCAGGTACTGGTCGCGCCAGCCGTGCAGTGTCGCCATGTCATGCGCCGCGAGCGGACGCAGTTGAAATGCGAGGAAGCTGTGGATGTCGAGTGTGCCCGCTTGATATTCCCGGTAATAGCGCAGGTTTTCACGCTCATAGTGCTCGGCGTCCACAATGCCGTGCTCCACCAGGAATTGTCCCCACAGATAGTCGCTGTCGCCCGCGAGCAGGGTGTTGTCCAGATCAAAAATGGCGAGACCCAAAACACTTCCTCCTTTAGCTGCGGCCATGCTACACGATATGGGTGCCGTGCGCAGGCGCTCCCGGAAAAATGCGCTGAACCCTTTTGCTAAATGTGCTATTTATGGAACAATGCAAATTGGACACGTTTTTGGTGATGCCATGCAAGCTATGGATTCTGATGGCTATCGGCCCAACGTCGGGATCATTCTGACCAACCATGCGAGCAAGCTGCTGTGGGCGCGACGCATCGGCCAGAATGCGTGGCAGTTTCCGCAGGGCGGCATACACCGCGATGAAACGCCGGAGCAGGCCATGTACCGAGAGCTTGAGGAAGAGGTGGGGCTCGGGGCGGAAGATGTTCGCATCATCGGCAACACCAGCGGCTGGTTGCGCTACGATCTGCCCAGCCACCTGATCCGCCGCGAACGCACGCCGCTCTACATCGGGCAAAAGCAGGTGTGGTTCATGTTGCGCCTGCTCAGCGACGATACGCGGGTACGCCTGGACCTGAGCCGCAAGCCGGAGTTTGACCACTGGCGCTGGGTGGATTACTGGGCGCCGGTGGCGGAGGTGATCCAGTTCAAGCGCGAGGTTTACACCCAGGCCTTGCGCGAACTGGAGCCGCTGTTGCTGCACGAGTCCACCGTCACCCAACCCGTATCCCCGCCGCGCTGACGCCCATGCTGGAAGCCCTGCGGCGCATCATACAGGAAGTCAATGCGGCGAAGGACCTGGATCAGGCGCTCGCCATCATCGTCACGCGCGTGAAACAGGCCATGAGCGCCGACGTGTGCTCGGTGTATCTCACCGATTTCAATCGCAAAGAATATGTGCTCATGGCCACCGACGGCCTCAACCCTGAAGCCGTCGGCAAAGTGCGGCTTGCGCTGAATGAGGGCCTGGTCAGCGTGGTGAGTGAGCGCGCCGAACCGCTCAATCTCGATAACGCCCCCGATCATCCCCGCTATCGTTTTGTCGCCGAGACCGGCGAAGATCGCTATCACGCCTTTCTGGGCGCGCCCATCATCCACCACCGTGAAGTACTTGGCGTACTCGTGGTGCGTCAGCGCGCCCGGCGCAAATTCGACGACAATGAGGTCACCCTGCTCGTCACCATCGCCGCGCAACTGGCGGGAGGCATTGCCCACGCCCGGGTGAGCGGCGGCATCAACGGCCTTTCCCAACACCGCCAGTACCAAGGCCGCGCGATCGAGGGATTGGCCGGGGCGCCCGGTGTCGGCATCGGCCAGGCGCTGGTGGTCTACCCGCCCACCGATCTCGATGCGATCCCGGATCGCAAGTGCGACGACGCCGCAGCGGAAGTTGCGGCCTTTGAAAGCGCGGTCGACAAGGTGCGCGGTGATATTGAAACCCTCGCCGTACGCCTGCGCGCGACACTGCCCGCGGAAGA
>JAURVQ010000033.1 GCA_030655395.1 Gammaproteobacteria bacterium
TCTTCCACCTGCACCTTGATGCCGCCTACCGCGAGACTGTAAAACCAGTCCGCTTGCACCAGATTCTCGTCGGCAATAAGGCAAGGAATTCCTTCAGCCTCAAGGCGGCCCTTGGCGATGTAGGCCAGCGGCATCTGATCGTACTGGGCTACTGTCACCAGTCTCATTGTGTTTATTACTGCGGCACGGCCATCAGTGGCTTGAGCGTGGTGAGCAGGCTCTTGAACAGGCCTTTGTTGGTGCCCTCTTCTCCGGCGAGTAATTCTTTCAGGTGCTGACGCTGCATCGGCATGCTGAAGCAGGCGGGGCAGTTGTCGCGGATCACGGGGAGTTGTGCGGCGGTGGCGAAATCCCGGAGTTGGCGTTCGCGCGCGTACACCAGCGGGCGGATTACGCGCACATCGCCCGCATCGTTGAGATAGTGCGCCTGCATGGTGCGTAGTTTGCCGCCGTGAAAGGCGGACATGAGAAAGGTCTCGGCGAGGTCGTCGAGGTGCTGTGCCAGCGCGAGCACGTTGTAGCCCTCCTTGCGCGCGGTGTCGTACAGCACGCCGCGCTTCATGCGCGAGCAGTAGGCACAGAACGAATTGTTGTCCATGTTCTGTTTGGCCTGTTCCATGATCGCCTGGCTGCGGTAAAAATACGGCACGCCCAGATCGCTCATCACCTGCTTGAGCGGCGACGGGTCGAAGCCTTCGACTTGCGGGTCCACGGTCACGGCGCCGAGTTCGAAGCGCACCGGCGCGCTACGCTGCAAGTGCAGGAGAATATGCAGCAGCGACAGCGAGTCCTTGCCGCCGGAGACGCCGAGCAGCACGCGGTCGCCCTCGCGGATCATGTCGAAGTCGGCAATCGCCTTGCCTGCGTGGCGCAGTAACGGTTTGGGGGGTTTTTGGTGTGTGTGCATCATGCTATTTTACGCACTTCCGGTCGCCGCCGAAACAGGCGCTTTAGGGTGCCTCTAAAAATGATGGATTTTGCTTCAAGACAAGCTGCAACGCAGTATTGGAGCAAAAGACGCATTTTTAGAGGTGCCCTTGATTTTATAGTCTGTGCGGGGTGAGACTGTAGGCTAGTTTCAGCGCGGTAAATGGAGGTAACGGTGGATATCGTGTTTACGTTTGCAATGATTCTGGTGGTGGTGGCGGTGCTGCTGGTCTGGCACGGCGTACAGTCTGTGCCGCAGGGCATGGAATACACGGTGGAGCGTTTCGGCGCCTATCAGCGCACGCTGGCGCCCGGCCTCAGTTTTCTCTGGCCCATCGTGGAGCGCGTCGGACGCCGCATGAACATGATGGAGACCGTGCTGGAGGTGCCGTCGCAGGAAATCATCACCAAGGATAACGCCATGGTGAAGGTGGACGGCATCGTGTTTTATCAGGTGCTCGATGCGCCCAAGGCCGCGTACGAGGTGAACCAGCTCGAATACGCGGTTTTAAACCTCACCATGACCAACGTCCGCACCGTGATGGGCTCGATGGACCTGGACGAACTGTTGTCGCAGCGCGACGCCATCAACGCGCGCCTGCTGCACGTGGTGGACGACGCCACTACGCCGTGGGGTATCAAGGTGACGCGTATCGAAATCAAGGACATCACGCCGCCACGCGATCTGGTGGAGGCGATGGGGCGGCAGATGCAGGCCGAGCGCGAAAAGCGCGCTAATATTCTGGAGGCGGAAGGCTTCCGCCAGTCGGCCATTCTCAAGGCCGAGGGTGAAAAACAGGCGGCGATTCTGGAGGCCGAAGGCCGTAAAGAGGCCGCGTTCCGCGACGCCGAGGCGCGCGAGCGACTGGCGCAGGCGGAGGCCAAGGCCACCACGATGGTCTCCGAGGCGATCGCCCAGGGCAGTATTCAGGCCATCAACTATTTCGTCGCGCAAAAATACGTCGACGCGCTGCGCGCGATAGCGGTGTCCGACAATCAGAAAATTCTGTTCCTGCCGCTCGAAGCCTCAAGCGTCATCGGCGCCATCGGCGGTATTGCGGAGATCGCCAAGCAGGCATTCAGCGACAAAACCGTGCAGGGAGCCAAGTAATGTCACCCTTCGATCATATCGTTTACTGGCACTGGTGGGTCATTGCGGGCGTGCTGCTGATACTGGAGCTCACCACGCCGAGCTTCTTTTTTCTCTGGCTGAGCGCGGCGGCAGGCGTGACCGGTCTGGTGGTGTTTTTTGTGCCGCTCGACCTGATTTACCAGTTGGTGCTGTTCGCCGTGTTGTCCGCGCTGGCCATCAGCGTCTGGCGTTTTTATTTCAAGGTCAGTCCCGCTGCGAGCGACCAGCCCAATCTCAACCGGCGCGGCGCACAATACACCGGACGTGTGTTCACCCTGCAAGAGCCGATCATCAACGGCCAGGGAAAAATCCGCGTGGACGACTCCACCTGGAAGGTCGAAGGCAGCGACTGCCCGGCGGGTGCGCGCGTCAGGGTTACTGGCGTCGACGGCGTGATTCTGCGTGTGGAGATCGTGACATAATAGTCAGGTGACACTTCCACGCATCTATTGCCCACTTCCGCTACGCAGCGGAGACACCGTCACTCTCGACAAGCAGGCCGCGCAGCATGTGGTGCGCGTGCTGCGGCTTGCGCCGGGTGATGCGCTCACCTTGTTTAACGGCCAGCCATTTAATGATCACTATGGCGAGTATCAGGCCACGCTAAAAGCGGCAAGCGGCACGGTGCTTGTGGGTGATTTCATTGCGCGCGACACCGAGTCACCGCTCCACATCACGCTCGCGCAGGCCATCTCGCGCGGCGAGCGCATGGACTATGCGGTGCAAAAAGCGGCTGAACTGGGCGTGACGCAGATCGTGCCGCTGGTCACCGAATTCTGCGTGGTCAAGATGGTCGCTCCCGGCATCCTGCCTCCCGCGACACTAGCGCGTCCCTGTGCGTCGCAGGACGAGCGCACAGGCAAGCGCATCGCCCATTGGCAAGGCATTGCGACCTCCGCCTGCGAGCAATCGGGCCGTGTGCGTGTACCCGGCGTGAGCGCGCCACAGACCTTCGGTGAGTGGCTGCCCACGGTAAATGCGAGTGTCAAACTCGTGCTCGATCCGCTGGCGCAGACCACGCTGCGGCAATTGCCCGCACCGGCTGGCGACATCGTGTTGCTGGTCGGCCCCGAAGGCGGTCTGAGCGATGCGGAGGTCGCGCAGGCCAGGCATGCGGGCTTCACGCCCGTGCGCTTGGGGCCGCGCATCCTGCGCACCGAAACCGTTCCCGCCGCCGCACTGGCCGCGCTGCAAACCTTGTGGGGTGACTGGACGTGAACACGCCCCTTCCCCCTTGATGGGGGAAGGTTGGGATGGGGGTGACGCCTGTCCGCAAAGCGACTTCCCCGCCCCCACCCTGGCCCTCCCCGTCAAGGGGAGGGGAATGTGCCGGAGAGTTGTGGCGCTATGTATAATGCGCGTATTCGACACAGACCCACAACCCATGCACGCACCCGACATTCAAGCCGTAAAAAAATATCTGCTTTCCTTGCAAGACAGCATCTGCGCCGCGCTGGAAAAGGAAGACGGCACGGGCAAGTTCACCGAAGACCTGTGGGAGCGCGCAGAAGGCGGTGGCGGGCGCTCGCGGGTGATGACAGAAGGTGCGGTGTTCGAGCAGGCCGGCATCGGTTTCTCGCACGTGTTCGGCGATAAAATGCCGCCGTCCGCCACCGCGCATCGGCCTGAACTGGCCGGACGTGATTTCCAGGCGCTCGGCGTGTCGCTGGTGTTTCATCCGCGCAACCCCTACGTGCCGACAACTCATTGCAACGTGCGCTTTTTTATCGCGCAAAAAGAAGGCGCCGAGCCGGTGTGGTGGTTCGGCGGCGGGTTTGATCTCACACCTTATTACGGTTTTGAGGAAGACGCCGTGCAGTGGCACCGTGCCGCGCGCGCGGCATGTGCGCCCTTCGGCGACGATGTGTATACACGCTATAAAAAATGGTGCGATGAATATTTCTTTCTCAAGCACCGCAACGAACCGCGCGGCATCGGTGGTTTGTTTTATGACGATCTCAACGAAGGCGGCTTCGAGCGCTGCTTTAATTTCATGCAAAGCGTAGGCGATCACTTTCTGCCCGCCTATTTGCCTATCGTGGGGCGGCGCAAAGACATCGCTTATGGAGAACGTGAGCGCGACTTCCAGCTCTATCGGCGCGGGCGTTATGTGGAATTCAATCTGGTCTATGATCGCGGCACCTTGTTCGGCCTGCAATCCGGCGGGCGCACCGAATCCATTTTGATGTCGCTGCCGCCGCTGGTGAAATGGCGCTACAACTGGCATCCCGCGCCGGGCACGGAGGAGGCGAGGCTGTACGACATCTTCCTCAAGCCGCGCGACTGGCTGGGTGGAAAACAGTCGTGATGGTTCGTGTGAAAATCAGCCCGCAACACGGCAAGGGTGTATTTGCCACTGCCGCTATCGAGGCGGGTGCGGAAATCCTCACCTTCACCGGCCCGCTGCTGCAGCGCGGCCAGTTTCAGCACGGCGATTATCATTTGCAGATTGGCGATGATCTGTATCTCGGCGCATCGGGCAAGGCCGACGATTACGTCAATCACAGTTGCGAGCCGAACGCGGGGTTTGGCAAGGCATTGGCGCTGGTCGCGCTGCGCGACATTGCGAAGGGTGAGGAAATCACGTGGGATTACAGCACGGCGATAGATGAAGAAGACTTCGACGGCTTCCCGTGCCAGTGTGGCGCATCGGCGTGCCGTGGCGTGGTGGCCTCGTATCGCCGCCTGGGTGAGAGTGATCGTGAACGCCTCGCGCCTTGGCTGCTGCCGTATCTCCGGCTGCGTTACAGCCGCGCCGCGCTGAAGCTGGCGATATAAGTGGCGCCGGAAAACGGCCAATTTCCGTGTCCTGTGTGCGGGCAGCAGAAACCGCTGGCCGAGGCCGTGAATCGAGAAATGGTCTATGCGCCGGTGGCGGATCTCATTCTGCGCAAGCACCCCGAATGGGCTGCGCACGGTTTGATCTGCGCCGGCTGTCTCAATCATTTCCGCACCGAATATGTGGAAGACGTACTCGAGCTCCAGAAGGGCGAGCTTTCCACGCTCGAACACGAAGTGCTGCAAAGCCTGCGCGAGCACGAGGTGCTCGCCAAAAACATCAATCTGGAATTTGAGCAGCAACTCACCCTGGGCGAGCGCCTTGCGGACAAGGTCGCCGAGTTTGGCGGGAGCTGGGTCTTCATCGTCACGTTTCTCACGGTGATGGGAATCTGGATCGCTTTCAACGTCGGGTTTTTATTATCCGGCCCCTTCGATCCCTATCCCTTTATCCTGCTCAATCTCGTGCTGTCGTGCATCGCCGCGCTGCAGGCGCCCATCATCATGATGAGCCAGAACCGTCAGGAGTCCAAAGATCGCCTGCACGCGGAACATGACTATCAGGTGAACCTGAAGGCGGAGCTGGAGATACGCCATCTCAGCGGAAAGATTGATCTCCTGATGACGCACCAATGGCAGCGTCTGCTGGAAATCCAGCGCATCCAGCTCGACACCATGCAGGACTTTGCGCGCAAGGCATCGGTGAACAAGAACGAATAGCGCGTATGTCCGGGCACACTGAAATTGCCACGCTGGGCGGCGGATGTTTCTGGTGCCTGGAGCCCATTTTCGCCGGCCTGAAGGGCGTGCAGAAGGTGGAGTCCGGCTACTCCGGCGGCGCAGTGAAGAATCCGGCCTACCGCGAAGTGTGCGAGGGCACCACCGGCCACGCGGAAGTGGTGCAGGTCACGTTTGATGCAACCATCATCTCGTATAAAGAGATTCTGGAAATATTTTTCACCTTCCACGACCCGACCACACTCAACCGGCAGGGTGCCGATAGCGGCACGCAATACCGTTCCGTGATTTTTTATCACACGCCGGAGCAGCAGGCCGTAGCCGAGGAAGTGGTGCAGGAGATTAACGCGGCAGGGATTTGGGACGCGCCCGTGGTCACGGAGCTTGCACCCTTCAGCGCCTTTTACCGCGCCGAGGACTACCACCAGGACTATTACTCCAGAAACGGCAGCCAACCCTACTGCCAGATGGTGATCGCCCCCAAGGTTAAAAAATTCCGCGCGAGCTACAGCGCAAAACTCAAAGCCTAGTCCGGGAGCAACTTCTTCACATTCTCCGCCGGGCGGCACAACACCGCCTCATCGCCGCGCACCACAATCGGCCGCTGAATCAGGTCCGGGTTTTCCACCATTATTTTTATTAGCTCATCATCCGAAAGTGGCCGCTCCGCAAGCCCGAGGCTGTGCGCCAAAGGCTCACCGCTGCGCAGTATGTCGCGCGCAGTGAGCCCCAGCTTCACAAGCAGCCCACGCAGTTGTTCCTCCGTCAAAGGCACTTCGTAGTAATTGACGGCCTCAAACTCTTCTCCACTCTCCTTGAGCAGATCGAGTGTCGACTTGCAGGTGCCGCAGGTGGGTTTTTGGTAAACGGTTATCTTGTTGCTCATTTGCTTGCTCATCTCGCGGAATCAATCGAGTCTGACCCTATCGATTCCCTACGGTTATTGCGCCCTACGGGGCTGTAAATAATAATCCCCACAGGCCCATGCCAGCGCCGACCACAACGCAAGCAAATGCGAGGTAGGCCACTGACGTGATTACCCATGCGCGTCTTTTAACTCGCCTATTATCTGCCTCCATTAAAGTGCGCCATCCAATTTCTCCATCACTGTATCTTTGGACGTCAGACTTCCATTCCCGTAGGAGGCCTCCGATGTGATGAGCAGAACGCGCATTAAGAATGCCCACCAAGACAATGCCGACAACAAAAGACACTAGGGCAAACTTCGGAAGCAGGAGCTTTCGGACGGCCTCTGAGGTGCCAAGAAAGCTCAGCGTTGTAACGGCTCCGCCAGCATTGGTGAATGTTAAGTAACGAAGCGCCCGCAACTCTGACTCACTAACGAGGCGCAGCAGTTGGTCCCATCGAGTGCCTATGTATGAAAGTCTGTCTGAACGTGTTGGCTCGGATGTTTGAGAGAGTTTCTGATCATCGTCCACGCTAATGCCCCTTTATTGAGACCTGCCGGTGCCATCCAGTATAGGCCACGTAGTTGGCCTCAAACTCCTGCGATGCCCTGCTGCGA
Organism: Gammaproteobacteria bacterium; assembly: GCA_030655395.1. Taxonomy (GTDB): domain Bacteria; phylum Pseudomonadota; class Gammaproteobacteria; order SURF-13; family SURF-13; genus JAQBXX01. Next base: position 7,101 of record JAURVQ010000033.1, read on the forward strand.
GAGTTGGCGCGTGCGCGTGCGATGGTGCTCACCGCCCCGTTATGCGTCACTTTGACTTCTTGGGGAATCTTTCCGGGTGCTCAATGATCTCAGTCGTGAGATCTATATCCAGGCCCGGCCAATAGAAATGATTGGGCGTTGGCTCTTCCACCTTGAGCACTTTGCCGACGGGAGCATCCTTGAACCATGGGAAGTCGTCGTAGGACATAAACAGCTCCCGCTCACCGGCAAGTAGCCAGATGCCGTGGCCGGAGATGTTTGTTACCTCAACTGAAGTGCTTTTTCCAAGCGCGTTTGATCTCATCATGGTGGGCCTCGATTAACTGTTCGATTTCCTTCATCTGTGGGCGGGAGAGATGGTGGTTTCTGGCAAGCTCAATGCCAGGATCCAGCCAATATTTTGCCTCTCCATCGGCACACACTACATGTACGTGCATGCGTGGTTCTTCGCGCGAGAAGAAAAAGAAGCGGTATCCTCTCTCGCGAAAAATTGTGGGGCTCATTTGTGCCGCCTCAGCTCTGCCGTGTAATACAGTGCAGACATTATATTGAATCTTACGCTCAATGTTTGAGAATCTACGCCCTTACACTTTTGCGGTCAAATAGTTGCGGGTTGCTCTGCGCCCACAATACTCCCATCCACCAGTCGTATCTGGCGCTGGGTGAGGGCGGAGAGTTGTTGGTCGTGGGTGACGGTGATTACGGTCTGGCGGTTCTGTTCGGCGAGGCGTTTGAAGATGTCGAATACGATGTGGCCGTTTTTGGTGTCGAGGTTGCCGGTGGGTTCGTCGGCGAGAATGATCAGCGGGTCGTTGGCAAGTGCGCGGGCGATGGCGGCGCGTTGGCGTTGGCCGCCGGAGAGTTTTTCGGGGGTTTTCTTGAGTTCGGAGGTGAGCCCCAGTTCGTCGAGTATTTCTGCGGCGCGGTTACGCATCTGGATTTCGCTGCGTGTACCGAGTTTACGCATCGGAAGCATGACGTTTTCGAGTACGGAAAACTCCGGCAGCAGAAAATGAAACTGAAACACGAAGCCGAGTTTTTTCAGGCGTAGTTCGGCAAGTTCGTTGCGGCTGAGTTTTGAGGTATCGCGGCCTTCGAGGTAGACGGAGCCGCCGGTCGGCGCGTCGAGCAGGCCGAGCAAATAGAGTAGTGATGATTTGCCGGAGCCGGAGGGGCCGGTGATGGCGATGAATTCGCCGGGCTGTACGCTGAGATGGATGTCGCTCACCAGCGTCACCGGCACCGGGCCGGGCAACACGCGCGTGACGCCGCGCGCCTCCAGCAGCGGCGTCATGCCGCGCCCCGGATGATGTCTACCGGATTGAGGTGCGCGGCCTTGCGCGCGGGCAGCCACGCGGCGAAGGTGGCGGAGAGCAGGGCGAAGCTGCCGGCGATGAGGTAGTGGATGATGGTGTAATGCAGAATAAACCCTTCTGCGGTGATGAAGCCCTCGTTGTGGATGCGGATGGCGCCAAGCAGGCGTGTGAGGCCATAGCCGAGCGCCCAGCCGAGCAGTGTGCCGACCAGGCCGACCAGCAGGCCTTCGATGAGAAAGATGCGGCGGATGTCGCGCTCCTCGAAGCCGATGGATTTCAGAATGCCGATGTCGCGCGTTTTTTCGTGGACGACGGTGGAGATGATGTTGAAGATGCCGAACGCCGCGACGATGAGTATCGCGCCGACGGTGGAATACATGATGCCGTTCTGGATGACGAAAATGCTGAGGATGTTTTCGTAGGTTTCTTCCCACGACTCGGTGCGGTAGCCGAGGCGCGCCTCGATGGAGGTGGCGATGCTGCGTGTCTGGCTGACATCGTTGAGGCGGATGCGGATCTGGTTGATGACGTTGGGGCGGTCTTGCAGTATCTGCGCCTTTTTGAGTAGTGCGTAGGATTCGAAATTGTCTATCGGCGTGATACCGGTGCGGAAGATGCCGACCACTTTCATTTTGAGCACCACACCGGCGGGTGAAGTCACCGACAGGGTATCGTTCAATGTCGCGCCCACTTTTTTGGCGACGCCGTCGCCGAGGATGATGCCGTTGGCAGCGGTGTGCAGGGCGTTGAGATTTCCGGCGATGAGATCATTTTCCAGATGGCTCACGCGCCGCTCTTGTTCCGGCTCGATACCGACCAGGGTGGCGGAGACGTCTTTCGAGCCATAGCGCAGAAAGACTTGTGCGCGCAGTGTGGGTGCGGCGGTGAGGTCAGTGCGCCGGTTGAGGTCGGAGATTACTGTGTCGGCGTTCTTGATGCCGCGCAGCTCGTCGCGTGGTTTTAGCCCGCGCAACATCACTACGCCGTCGCTGAACAAACGCTGCGCCGGTTGCAACGGCGCGCTGCGGTATTCATCCTTGATAACCACGTGCGGCCAGACGTCGATGACCTTGGAGACGAAGTAGACGTGAAAGCCCTGCATCAACGCCGCCATGGCGATGAAAAAGCCGACGCCCATTGCGACACCGAGCACCGAGACCAGTGACTGGCGCTTGCGGGTGCGCAGATGTGTGAGTGCGATGTTAAGCGGCAGCCACATTTATAGAGGCACCCATATTATGTCAGGGTGCAGGTTGTACCTTGGCGCGCACACTTTGGCCGGGCTTCAGGTCGGCAGGCGGAGCGACGATGATGTCATCGTTATCGGCTAGCCCTGCGGTGATCTCGATGCGTTGTTCGGTGGCGGCGCCGGTTTTGACCGCGACGCGTTCTGCCTTGCCCGCGCGCACTACCCACACTGTGTTATTGGTGACTGCGCTGGCAGGTATCAACAGTGCGTTGTTGGTTTCGCGCGCGATGATGTTGATCTCCGTCGTCATGCCGGTTTTGAGCGGTGTGTCGTCAGGCAAGGCGACGCGTACGCGGTAGCTCTTGTTCACCGGGTCGCCCTTGGGCGTGATTTCGGCGACGCGGCCTTCCAGCACCTGGCCGGGAAAGGCGTCGGCCTTGATCAGCGTGCGGCTGCCCGGTCGAATGCGCAGAATGTCTTCCTCGTCCACTTCGGCCGTGATCCGCAGCGGTTTAAGTTCGCCCACCCAAAACAACACCTGCATACTGTTGGCGGTTTCGCCCACCTCGCCGTCCTGGCGCAGCACTACGCCGCTCATGGGTGAGCGCAGGCGCAGGTCGTCGAGCACGTGCCTTGCCGCATCCAGAGTGGCGCGAGACTGGCGGTGTTCACTCACGGCGCGGTCGTAGGCCTGCTTGCCGACGTAGCCTTTGGGCAGCAGCGGGGTGAGGCGTTGCACTTCGTCGCGCAGCGTACGCTCCTGCGTCGCCAGTTGATCCACGCGCGCACCGGCTTCGTCATCACTGAGGCGTGCGAGCAATTGATGGCGCTGTACCCGGTCGCCCTCGCGCGCCAGTATCTCAACGATGCGCGCGGTGGATTTCGGACTCACCTTGGCCCAGCGCACAGGCTCCACCTCGCCGGTGGCGTACACGGCTTCGACCGCCGGGCCGCGCACCGGATGCGCGACAGTGACGGTGGGTTGTGAAAGGAAAAAGGCAAAGCCGCCGCCAGCGGCCAATATCACGAAAATAAGAGCGAAAATGATGTGGCGTGTGCGCATTTATCCCCACTGTAAATGAACTGCGGCAGGAAGACGATAGGCTGTTCCCGTGGGCTCCCCCCGGCGGCCCTGTTCTGTTAAGCTTGTGTGAATGAATCAAGGAAAATGGCTGCTGCCACGGGTATTCAGCGCTAACTTCTAAGGTGTAACCAGGAATCACAAAGTAAGACTACACGTCACACGTTGTGATTCCTGATTACACACGCTGTTTTCCCTACCCCCACCCTGTCCCGCCCCCTACATAAGGGGCGGGGACGTGACGGGAAGTGTAGTCGTATTTGCGGACTTATGAGTCATGCTGATGATGCCGTTAACGGGCTGGAATAGCGCCATCCTGTCGCGGGTGCAGGCGCGCTCACTCGAGCGCGGCGCGCCTGCGTTTACCGCGCTGCTCGTGATTCTGCTCGCGTACACGCTGGCGCCGCTGACCTGGCGTGTCTGGCCCGCCGCGCCCCAGGCCGAGCCGCCGCCGCGCTTTGTGGTGCAGACGGCGGTGCAGAGGCAACCGCAGGCGGGGGCGCAAATCGCTGACTGGCATCTGTTTGGCGTACTTCAGGCGGAGCAGGATGCCGCATTGCCGCCGGAGACGCCGCTTAATCTTACGCTGCGCGGTGTGTTCGCCTCGGAGGATGCACAAAAGGCCTATGCCATTATTGCCGATGCGCAGGGCAAGGAAGACGGTTACCGGCTGGGGGCCGAATTGGCGGGCGGCGTGGTGCTGAAGGAGATATATCCCGACCGGGTGATTCTGGCGCGCGGCGGTCGTTCGGAAACGCTGAGTTTGCCCAATGAGCGCTTGCCGAATACTGCACCCGCGAGTCCGGGGTTGATACAGCCGCCGACGCCACAGATAGCGTCGGTGCCGCCGCCGGTTCCCGCAGTAGCCGCCGCCGCGCCGGGTACGTCAGCCGCGGCGCCGGACAACAGCTTGGTGCTGCGCAATTACCGCGACGCGCTCAAGGCGAATCCGCAGAGCATGATGGGCCTGATACCGCTTGAGCCGGTGCAGGCGGGCGGGAAAGTTTCAGGTTACCGCCTGCTGGGCGGCGGCGACCCCGCGCTGCTGGGGCGCTTCGGTCTTGCCGCGGGCGACGTGGTAACGGCGGTGAACGGCATCACGCTCGACAGTGCGGCGAAAGGGGCGGAGGTGGTGAAAAATCTGGCCACAGCGCATGACCTCAGTCTGCTGATCTTGCGCAATGGTGAGCAAAAGAGTTTTTCCTATCATGCCGGGGAGCAATGATAAGTCAATAAATTTGACTACACTTTCCGCTGCGTCCCCGCCCCTTGTTTAGGGGGCGGGACAGGGTGGGGGTAGAGTAAGCAGGGTTGTTACTCAGGAGTCACGCTTCAAGTAATGTAGCCTTGCTTTGTGACTCCTGAGTGATGGCGGGTTTTGCGCGACGCGATAAAACGAACACGAGACTGAATCATGCTTAGACAGCGCTTCATTTTAATCACTGCATTTTGCGCCGGATTGTTCGCGGCGGCCCCGGTGTGCGCCGAGCCGGTGACGCTCAACTTCCGTGACGCTGACATCCATGCGGTGATCAGCACCGTGTCGGAAGTCACCGGCAAGAATTTCATCGTTGACCCGCGCGTCAACGGCAAGGTGACCATCGTCTCCAATCGCCCGATGGGCGATGCGGAGATGTATCAGGTGTTCCTGTCAGTGCTTGAGGTGCACGGCTTTGCGGCGGTGCCGAGCGGCAAGGTGACCAAGATCGTCCCTGACGCCAACGCCAAGTTCGGCGACATCCGCACCGCTACCGACGAAGCGCCGGGCGTGGGCGACGAGATCATTACGCGCGTGATCGAGCTGACTCAGGTGCAGGCCGCGCAACTGGTGCCCATCCTGCGCCCGCTGGTGAGTCCGCAGGGCCACATGGCGGCGCTTCCGACCACCAACATGCTCATCGTGTCGGATCGAGCGGGCAACACCGAGCGTCTGGTGAAGATCATCCGCCGTATCGATCAGCCCGCGACGGATCAGGTCGAAATTATTCCGCTGCAACATGCCTCGGCCACGGAACTGGTACGCATTCTTAGCACGCTGGAGCAGCAGAGCAAACGCTCAGACCCCTCGGCGAAACAGGCGACTATTCTTGCCGACGAGCGCACCAACAGTATTCTCATCAGCGGCGATACGAGCGATCGCCTGCGTCTGCGCGCCACCATCTCGCACCTCGATACGCCGCTGCAGGACAGTGAAGGAAACATTCACGTGGTGTATCTGCGCTACGCCAAGGCGGCCGATCTGGTGCCGGTGCTCACCGGCGTGGCCAAGACCGGCAAGGCGGGGCGCTCTTCCGCGCCTGTAGCCGGGGCTGCGGTTCCGTCCGCTGAGCCAGTGCCGGTACAGCCTTCTGCAGGTACACCGACTAACGTCGCGCTTAGCATCCAGGCTGACGAAAGCATTAACGCGCTCGTCATTACCTCCACCCCGGAGCAGTTTCGCGCGCTGCAAAGCGTGATCCGTCAGCTCGACGTGCGTCGTGCGCAGGTGCAGGTGGAAGCGGTGATCGCGGAGGTGTCCGCGGACAAGGCCACCGACCTCGGCGTGCAGTGGCGCTTCAGCGGCGACCCCAACATCACCGGCACCATCGGCGCCGCCACCATCAACAGCACCAGCGGTATCGGCATCAGCCCCGCCGCCACTGCGGGAGGGTTCACGCTGGGCTCGTTCAAGAACGGCGGCTTCACGCTGCGTGCGCTCATCAATGCGCTCAGCAAGGACACCGGCACCAACGTGCTCTCCACGCCGACGCTGGTGATGCTCGACAATCAGGAGGCCGAAATCTCCGTGGGCCAGAACGTGCCGTTTCTTACGGGTACCCAGCAGACCACCGGTGGACTGGCCAATCCGTTCCAGACCATCGAGCGCAAGGACGTGGGCGTGAAGCTCAAGGTCAAGCCGCAGATCAATGAAGGCGACGCCGTCAGGCTCGACATCGAGCAGGAAGTCTCCAGCGTCTCGCGCACCGCGATCACCGGCGCCAGCGACATCGTCACCAACAAGCGTTCCATCAAGACCAGCGTGCTGGTGGACGACGGCAGGATCGTGGTGCTGGGCGGGCTCATCAAGGATGACCTGACCGAGACGGTGAGCAAGGTGCCGGGTCTGGGTGACCTCCCGCTCATCGGAAAATTATTCAGCACCACCAGCACAACACTGGTAAAAACCAATCTCATGGTATTTCTGCACCCCACGATTGTGCGCAACGTCGATGACAGTACGCGGCTGGCGAGCGACAAATATAATTACATCCGCGCCAAGCAACTTGAGAGCGGTAAAGGCGGCGTCAAGTTGATGCCACGGGAAAAGGCGCCCAGTCTGCCGCCGCTGGATGAAGTGCTCAAGACACCTGCGGCCGATAAGGATGCGAACACAGGCGCCGGTGCAGAGAAGCCCTGGGTGGACCCGGATCAGCCATGAGCTCCGCCGTCGTGACCCAGCCCGTGACGCTGGTCGAGGCCATACCTCAGGTCAACGCCCTGGCCGATGTGCGACGGCTGCCGTTTACCTACGCCCGGCGCCACGGCGTGCTTTCCAGCGGAGTAGAGTCGGGGCATGCGGTCGTCCTGTGCCGCCCCGGCGTCAGTGCGTTCACGCTCGCCGAACTGCGCCGCCATCTCGGCGTGCCGCTCCGGCTCAAGACCGTGTCCGCCGAGGAGTTTGAAGGCCTGCTGCAAAGGCAGTATGAGCACGGCTCGGGCGAGGCCATGCAGATGATGGAGGATATCGGCGACGACATGGATCTGTTCCGCGTCGCGCAGCAGTTGCAGGAGCCGGAGGATTTGCTGGAGAGCGAAGACGATGCGCCCATCATCCGCCTCATCAATGCGCTCTTCACCGAGGCAATCAAGGAAAACGCCTCCGATATCCATATCGAACCGTTTGAAAGCCGGCTGGTGGTGCGCTTCCGCGTCGATGGCATCCTGCGCGAAGTGATCGAGCCCCGGCGTGCGCTCGCGCCGCTGCTGGTGTCGCGCATCAAGGTGATGGCGAAACTCGATATCGCGGAAAAACGTCTGCCGCAGGACGGACGCATTTCCCTGCGCATCGCCGGGCGCGCGGTGGACGTGCGCGTGTCCACGCTGCCGTCCGGGCATGGCGAGCGCGTGGTGCTGCGTCTGCTCGACAAGCAGGCCGGGCGGCTCGACCTCGAGCACCTCGGCATGCCGGCGCAGGCGCTGGCCGCGATGGACCGGCTGATTCATCTGCCGCACGGCATCGTGCTGGTCACCGGCCCCACCGGCTCGGGCAAGACCACCACGCTCTACGCCGCGCTCACCCGCATCAACGACAAGAAGCGCAACCTGATGACGGTGGAAGACCCGATCGAATATTATCTCGATGGCGTCGGCCAGACCCAGGTCAACACCAAGGTGGAGATGACGTTTGCGCGCGGGCTGCGCGCGATTCTGCGCCAGGATCCCGATGTCGTCATGGTGGGCGAGATCCGCGATCTTGAAACCGCGCAGATCGCAGTGCAGGCAAGTTTGACCGGACACCTGGTGCTGTCCACGCTGCACACCAACAGCGCCGTGGGCGCGGTGACGCGTCTGCGTGACATGGGCGTGGAGCCGTTCCTGTTGTCGTCGAGCCTGGTCGGTGTGCTGGCGCAGCGCCTGGTGCGGCTGTTGTGCCCGCAGTGCAAACGCGCCTACACGGCGAACAGCGCCGACTGCGCGCTGCTCGGCGTGGCTGCCGCGTCCGCGCCGACGCTGTATGCGCCGGCCGGTTGCACGCAGTGCAAGCAGCTCGGTTACCGCGGCCGCACCGGCATCTACGAACTGGTGCCGGTGGACGACAGGATGCGCAGCATGATCCACGATGGCACCAGCGAGCATGCGCTGGAGCAGCACGCACGCACGCTCTCCGCCAGCATCCGCGACGACGGCATGCGCCGCGTGCTTGCCGGCGCCACTGCGCTGGAAGAAGTGCTGCGGGTAACGCGTGAGGACTAGAGAAAAGATACAAGATACAAGAGAAAAGTAAGTCGACTACGGATACTTTTCTCTTTTATCTTGCCTCTTGTATCTGTATTTAAATGAGCGCCTTCGAATTTTCAGCACTGGACAGCACCGGGCGCACCCACAAGGGCGTGCTGGAAGGCGACACCGCGCGCCAGATTCGCGGCCAGTTGCGCGACAAGGGCTGGACGCCGCTGGTGGTTGAAGAAGTACAGCAGCGCGAGGCGCGCAGCGGCGGATTTTCATTCACGTTTGCGCGCGGCATCAACAGCACCGATCTGGCGTTGATGACGCGCCAGTTGGCCACGCTGGTGCATTCCGCCCTGCCGGTGGAGGAGGCGGTGCGCGCGGTGTCGCAGCAAACGGAAAAGCTGCGCCTGCGCAACATGCTGATGGCGGTGCGCTCGCGCGTGCTGGAGGGTCATTCGCTCGCCACTGCGCTGGCGGATTTTCCGCACATCTTTCCGGAGCTGTACCGCGCCACGGTGGCGGCGGGCGAGCAGTCCGGCCATCTGAACGTGGTGCTGGAGCGGCTTGCCGATTACACCGAGACGCGCCAGCAGTTGCGGCAGAAGGTACAGCTGGCGCTGATTTATCCCGTCATCGTGACACTGGTGGCCATCGGCGTGGTGGTCGCACTGCTCGCCTTCGTGGTGCCGCAGGTGGTGCAGGTATTCGAGAATGTCGGACAGAAACTGCCGCTGCTGACGCGCGCGCTGATTGCATTGAGCGATTTCATCCGCAGCTATGGCGTGGTGCTGTTGCTGGCGGCGGGTGCGGCCGGTGTGGCGGCGGTCGTGCTGCTCAAGCGCGAGCCGGTGCGCTACCGGTTTCATCAGGTATTGCTGCAGCTCCCGCTGCTGGGGCGTCTGGTGCGCGGGCTGAACGCGGCGCGTTTCGCGCGCACTTTCAGCATCCTCACCGCGAGCAGCGTGCCGGTGCTGGAGGGCTTGAAGATATCGGCCAGCGTGCTGTCCAATCTGCCGTTGCGCGCGGCGGTGAACGAGGCCGCGACGCGCGTGCGCGAGGGCAGCAGCCTGCATACGGCGCTCGAACACACGCATTATTTTCCGCCCATGCTGATTCACCTGATCGCCAGCGGTGAGGCGAGCGGCAAGCTCGACAGCATGCTGGAGCGCGCGGCGGTAAGCCAGGAGCGCGAGATGGAGACGCTGATCGCGGCGCTGCTCGGCCTGTTCGAGCCGGCCCTGATTCTGGGCATGGGCTTGATGGTGGTGCTGATAGTGGTGGCGATTTTGTTGCCGATTTTTGATCTGAACCAGTTAGTGAAATAGAGGCATCCGTATGAGCATGAGACAAAAAGGCTTCACGTTGATTGAAGTGATGGTGGTGATCGTGATTCTCGGCATCCTCGCGGCGCTGGTGGTGCCGCGCGTGATGAACCGGCCGGACGAGGCGCGCATCATCAAGGCGAAGCAGGATATCCACGCGCTCGAGGGCGCGCTCAATCTGTACAAGCTCGACAATTATGACTATCCCACCACCGACCAGGGACTGGAGGCTCTGGCGCGGAAACCCGCCACACCGCCGGAGCCGCGTCACTGGAAGCAAGGCGGCTACATCGACCGGCTGCCGAAAGACCCGTGGGGCGAGCCGTATCAATATCTGAACCCCGGCACGCATGGCGCCATCGACATCTACACGCTGGGCGTGGATCGTCAGCCGGGCGGCGAGGGCAACGATGCCGACATCGGCAACTGGAATCTCGAATAGCACCCAGTTGAAAACCGCAGCGAGGCCCGGCGGCTTCACCCTGCTGGAAGTGCTGGTGGTGGTGCTGATCATCGGCATCATCCTGAGCTTTGCCGTGCTCAAGGTAAGTGACCGCAGCCGCTCCGAGACGGCGCAGCAGGAGGCGGAACGGCTGGCCGCGTTGTTGAAGCTGTCGAGTGAAGAGGCGGTGTTGCAGGCGCGCGAGTTTGCATTGCAACTGACGGCGGGCGGCTATGAGTTCCTCATGCTCGACAAGGACGCCTGGAAAACGCTGCAAGACGATGGCCTGCTGCGCCCGCGCCGCTTGCCGGCGGAGGTCACGTTGAGCGCGACCATCGAAGGCGAAGCCACAACGCCGCAGGACGGGCGCGACCAGCAGCCCCGCATCTATTTGTTGTCGAGCGGTGAGATGACCGCATTCACGCTCGACCTGCGTGATGCAAAATCACACTACCGTCTGCGCGGCGAGCCGAATGGCAAGCTCGTGCTGAGCGAGCCGGAGGCCGCGCCATGAGGCCGCGCGCGCGGGGTTTTACGCTGATAGAAATCATGGTCGCGCTCGCCGTGCTGGCCATTGCGCTCGCCGCCGTGCTGCAAGGCGTCAGTGCGCACGTCAACAACGCCGCCTATCTGCGCGACCGCACGCTCGCGCACTGGGTGGCGCTGAACAAACTCACCGAGATGCAGGTGAGGCGCGACTGGCCCGCGCCCGGCGCGACGCAGGGCAGCAGCCTGATGGCGGGGCATGAGTGGCGCTGGACGGCGACGGTGCAGGACACGCCCGATCCCTCCGTGCGGCGGGTGGACGTTGCGGTGCGCGCCGACCCCGCCGCGCGCAGTGTACTCACCACGCTGGTGGGCTATCTCGCACGGCCGGAGGGGCCGGTGTCGTGATGCGCGCACGCGGCTTTACGCTGCTGGAACTGCTGGTGGCGCTCGCCATTTTCGCCGTGCTCTCGGTGCTGGCCTACGGCGGTTTGCGCAACGTGCTCGACACGCGCGCGCAGGTCGAGGTGGAGGCCGCGCGCCTCACGGCACTGCAAACCACGTTCACGCTCATCGAACGTGATGTAGAGCAGGCGCTCGCGCGCAGCGTACGCGATAACTATGGCGATACGCAGCCTGCGCTCACGGGCGGCGGCAATAAATTGCTAGAGTTGACCCACGCCGGTTTGCGCAATCCGGCGTTACAGGCGCGCAGCCAGCTCCAGCGCGTGGCCTATCAGTTGAAGGACGGGCACCTGCAGCGCCTGACCTGGCCGGTGCTCGACCGCGCGCCGAACAGCGTACCGCAGCAGGCCGAGTTGCTCAGCGGCATCGCTACCGTAGAGGTGCTGTTCTACGACCAGAATTTCACGCCGCAACGCGCGTGGCCGCTGCCGGATACCGGCAGCACCGCGCCACAGATGTTGCCGCGTGCCGTCGAGGTGAGTATCGAGCTCACCGGCTGGGGACGGGTGACGCGCCTGTTTCGCGTCGTGGATGCGCGTACATGATTCCTGAGTCGCAACGCGGCGTCGCGCTGATTACGGCGTTACTGGTGATTGCGCTGGTGGCGATCACGGCGGTGGCGATGGCGTCACGGCAGCAGATCGACATCCGCCGCAGCGCCAACATCATCGACGCCAGCCAGGCCTATGAGCTTGCGCTCGGCGTGGAGGCGTGGGCGCAGGGCCTGCTCGCCGCCGACCTGCGCAGCAATAAAACCGATTCGCTGCATGACGACTGGGCCACGGCGCTGGCGCCGATCAAGGCGGAAGGCGGCAAGGTGGCGGGTGAAGTCATGGATTTGCAGGGTCGTTTCAATCTCAACAATCTGGTGCAGAATCGCCAGCGCAGCGATCCCGACGTAAAAATTTTTCAGCGCCTGCTCGCCAGCCTCGGGATTGATCCGGATCTCGCCTCGGCGGTGGTGGACTGGATTGATCCGGATGTCGAACGCGGTTTCCCCAACGGCGCGGAAGATGTGGAGTATCTCGGGCGCACGCCGCCGTACCGCACCGCGAACGCACCCATGCTGAGTGTGAGCGAGCTGCTGCTGGTGCAGGGTTTTACACCGCAAATCTATGCCAAACTGGCGCCGCTGGTGTGCGCGCTGCCCGCGCCCACCGGCATCAACGTCAACACCGCGCCCGCCGCAGTGCTGGCGGCGCTGGCCGATGACGTCTCGGTGACGAGCGCGCAGGCGCTGGTCGAGGCGCGCAAGGCCAAGGTGTTCGCCTCGGTAGGTGAGTTCGCGCAACAGCCCGTGTACGCCGGGCGAGTGCTGCTGCAGGACCGGCTCACGGTCGCCAGCAGCTATTTTTTACTGGCCGGAAGTAGCGAGGCCGGGCGCGGACAGGTACAGTTATACAGCGTGTTGCATCGCAACGCGGACGGGAAGGTAATGACACTCATGCGCGGCCGGGGCAGCTTCTAGGACACCTTTAAAAACTTATGAATCAGCGAATATTCATCCGCCTGTCACACGATGCCTCCGCTGCGGCGAGCTGGCTGCGCGCAAGTGAGGCGGGCCTGGCGCTGGGCAATGTGATGAGCGGCACGCTGGAACAGGCGGCGGCGGAAATAGTGCAGCAGCCCGGCGTGCAGATCGTGGTGCTGGCGCCCGCGACCGAGATCGTGTTCGCGCAGGCCGCGGTGCCGGGCCGCGCGCGCCTTGCGCAGGCGGTGCCTTACGCGCTCGAAGAGCAGTTGGCCGCTGATGTGGAGCAACTTCATTTCGCGCTGGGGCGGCGTGAGGCGGACGGCCGCATCAACACCGCCGTGGTGTCGCGCGCGCACATGGAGGACTGGCTGGCGCGTCTCGACGCCGCAGGCGTGCAGCCCGACACTCTGGTGAGCGAGCTCCAACTGCTGCCGCTGGCGCCGGGGGAGTGGAGCGCGCTGCGCGAGAACGGTGTGGTGACGGTACGCACCGGCGCGCAGCAAGGTCTGGTGGTGGACAGTGAAAATCTGGAAGCCATGATGCGCGCCGCCATGACCGAGGCCGGAGTTGACGCGCCGGCGCGCGTGCATCTGATCGACGCCGATCTTGACACGCCTTTGGCTGCTGCGGTGGAGGGCGTTGAATTCGTGCGCGAGCCATGCCCCGCGCACCCGTTGTCGCGGCTGGCCAAAAATTTTGACGCGCAGGGCGTCATCAATTTACTGCAAGGCGAGTACAGCCGGCGCGAGCAACTGGGCAGGTTGTGGCGTCCGTGGCGCGCGGCGGCGGCGCTGCTCGCCGTCTGGCTGGTGTTCAATATCGGCATCACGGTGTTTGAATCGATACAGCTTGCACGCGAGCAAAGCCGGTTGACGGCGCAGGTGGAGCAGCTTTACCGCAAGACCTTTCCGGACGCGCGCAAGGTGGTCAATGTGCGGGTGCAGATGCAGCGCGGGCTGGATGCGCTGCGCGCGAGCGCCGATGCGGGCAACGCCGATTTTCTGGGTCTGCTCGCGGCCTCCGGCGCCGCACTGCACGACAACAGCGCGATCACACTGCGCGGCATCAGTTACAAAGACCGGCAACTGGAGATTGATCTTGAGGCCAAGGATATGCAGGCGCTGGATCAACTCAAACAGCGTCTGATGCAGTCCGCGCTCGCGGTGGAGATACAGTCCGCCGCCGCCAGGGAGGGCAAGGTGGACGGCCGGCTGCAAATCAGGAGACGGTCATGAAGGCCTGGTGGCAACAGTTGGCGGCGCGCGAGCGGCGCTGGGTAGCGCTGGGCGGTGGCGCGCTCGCGCTGATACTTATATATAGCCTGGCGTGGCAGCCGCTGGCGAGTTACCACGCGCGCGTGCAGCAGCGCGTGAGTGAGCAGACCGAACTGCTGGCCTGGATGACGCAGAGCGCGTTTGAGGTCGAGCGGCTGCGCGCGGCGGCGGGCGGCATCATGCCCGCCAGCGCACAGTCATTGCTGGCGCAAGTGGATGCCAGCGCCAAGGCGGCGGGGCTGGGTGCGGCGCTGAAACGCGTCGAGCCGGAAGGAGGCAACACTGTGCGAGTGTGGCTGGAGCAGGCGCCGTTTGACGCTACCGTGCTCTGGCTCGAGCGCCTGAAACGCGAGCACGGTGCGCGCATCACCAGCGTAGTGGTGGAGCGCGTCGCTGCTGAGCCTGTAGGCGCAGTAAATGTACGCGTCGCGCTGGAAGGCAGTGCGCCGTGAAACCCGCCACCACTCGCCGCGCGTGGATCAACTACGGCCTGCTCGGTCTCGCGGCCTATGTGATTTTCCTGCTGGCCACCGTGCCTGCGGCGCGTGTTTATCCGCTGCTGCAAACCCGCCTCGCCCCGCTCACTTTATACGGTCTCGAAGGCACGCTGTGGCAGGGCCGCGCACGCACCGCCGACATCGGTGCTTATCGCGTCGGCCCCTTCAGTTGGGAATTGCATATAGGGAAGCTGCTGCTCGGGCGCGTCGAGGCAGAGGTGGGCTTTCGCGGCAACGGTGAGGGCGAGGCGGTGATCGCCCGCACCCTCGGTGGCGAGTTCCGTGTGCGTGTAGCGAATGCGAATGTGCCGGTGGCGGAGACGGCGGCCTGGCTGCCGCCGCTGGTCGTGAGCGGGGGCGGGCATCTGGTGATCCGGCAAGCGGACATGGTGCTGCACGGCGGACGTATCAGCGCGGCGCAGGGCAGCGTGCTCTGGCGCGAAGGAGTGACGCCGCCGCAGCAGTCCGCGCCGCTGGGTGATCTGGCCATGCACTTCGACACCCGCGACGGTGTCATTAAGGGCACTCTGCTCGACAAGGGCGGGCCGGTGCAGGCGCAGGGCGTGCTGACGCTCAAGGCCGACGGCGCTTATCAGTTCAGCGGCACGCTCGGCGCGCGCGATGCCACATTGGCGCCCGCGTTGCAGGCGTTTGGCCCCGCCGGCGCGGACGGTAAAATCACATTGTCCTACCAGGGACGCTACCCCTGATGAGCCGCGAAATCCTGATCAATGTGACACCGCGCGAAACGCGCGTCGCCGTGGTTGAAAACGGCGTGCTGCAGGACATCTTTATCGAGCGCGCGCACAAGCGCGGCCTGGTCGGCAACATCTACTATGGCCGCGTGAGCCGCGTGCTGCCCGGCATGCAGGCCGCGTTTGTGGACATCGGCCTGGAGCGCACCGCATTCCTGCACGCCTCCGACATCCTCACCGTCGGCAACGGCGACGAGCCGGAGGAGAAAAAAGCGGTCGAGCCGATTACCACGCTGCTGCGCGACGGCCAGGAGCTGCTGGTGCAGGTGGTCAAAGACCCGCTCGGCAGCAAGGGCGCGCGCCTCACCACGCAGATTTCCGTCGCTTCGCGTTACCTCGTGTTCATGCCCAACACGACGCACATCGGCGTATCGCAGCGTATCGAAGACCCCGCCGAGCGGCAACGCCTGAAGGACATCATCAAGGAACTCAGTCCGCCTGCGGCGAGCGGCGGCTACATTATCCGCACCATGACCGAAGGCGTGAGCGCGGACGATCTGCGCGCGGACATGGAATTTCTGCACAAGTTGTGGACCTCGATTGAAGAGCGCGCGCGCAGTGAACAGGCGCCGGCGGTGATCCATGAGGATCTGCCGCTGGTGATGCGCACCATGCGCGATCTGGTGGAGGTGGAAGTGGAGAAGGTGCGCATCGACTCGCGCGAAACCCATCAGCGCGTGCTCCAGTTCGCGCAAAAATTCATTCCGCAGATCGTCGAGCGCATCGAGCACTATCCCGGCGAGCGCCCGATCTTCGATCTCTACAGCGTGGAAGACGAAATTCAGAAGGCGCTGGAGCGCAAGGTGCAACTCAAGTCGGGCGGTTATCTCATGTTCGATCAGACCGAGGCGCTGACCACGGTCGATGTCAATACCGGCGCCTTCGTCGGCCACCGCAATCTGGAAGAGACCATCTTCAAGACCAACCTGGAGGCGGCGCAGACGATCGCGCGCCAGTTGCGCCTGCGTAATCTGGGCGGCATCATCATCATCGATTTTATCGACATGACCGACCTCGACCACCGGCGTCAGGTGCTGCGTGCGCTCGGCAAGGCGCTGGAACGCGATCACGTCAAGACCCATATCTCCGAGGTGTCCGCGCTCGGGCTGGTGGAGATGACGCGCAAGCGCACGCGCGAGAGTCTGGAGCACGTGCTGTGCGAGCCGTGTCCCGCCTGTCAGGGGCGGGGCTCGCTCAAGACCGCCGAGACCGTGTGCTACGAAATCTTCCGCGAGATTTTGCGCGAGGCGCGCCAGTTCGAGGCGCAGCGCTTTCTGGTCATGGCCTCGCAGGAGGTGGTGGGTCTGCTGCTGGATGAAGAGACCACCGGCCTCGCGGAGCTGGAGGAGTTCATCGGCAAGCCGATACGCCTGCAGGTGGAGACGCAGTACACGCAGGAACAATATGACGTAGTGTTGACCTAAGAGCACCCTTTAAGACACGCAATGCGCAAAACCCGATACAGATTACAGGCCATGCTGCACCGGTTGATGGCGGCGAGCCATATCACGCTGCGCCATACCTGGAAGATGGCCATCATCACCTCCGTCGTTCTCGTCATCGCGGCGGGGGCGCTGCTCGGTGTGGCGCGCCTGCTGTCACCCATGGCGGGCGAGTTCCGCGGCGACATCGAGGTGTGGGCGAGCGCCGCCGCCGGTCAGCCGGTGAAGATCGGCGCCCTCAGGGCCGACTGGTCCGGCCTGTTGCCGCAGATCAGGTTGACCGACGTGCGTGTGTACGATGTGCAGGGCGCACGGGTGTTGCTGCGCTTCAGCGACATGCGCATGCGCGTCGACCCGGTGGTGTATCTGCGCGACGGGCGCGTGGAGCCCAGCCATCTCTCGCTTGAGGGCGTGAGCCTGTCGCTGATCCGCACGCCGCAAGGCAATGTGGTGCTGGAAGGATTTGAAGACCGTACTCTGTCGGATGGCACCTTCGTGCAATGGCTGCTGCGGCAGGGGCGGCTCGATATACGGCAGAGCCGGATAGCCTGGACCGACCGGGAGGCCGGCCGGGCGCGCCGGAGTTTCAGTGACGTGAATCTCCTGCTGCGCACTGACGGTAAACGCCATCAGTTGAGCGGCACGCTGGCGCTGCCCGGCACAACGCCTTCACCCGTGACGCTCGCGCTCGACTTCGGCGGCGATCTCAATGCACTCGCCACCTGGAGTGGCAAGGTCTACCTGCAGGCCGGCGCGCTTGATCTGGCGGCGCTGCAGCGTGAGTTGCAATGGCTGCCCAGCGTGACATTGCAGGGCGCGGCCGATTTCGAACTCTGGGGCATCTGGAGCGGCACGCGGCTGCAACGGCTGGAGGGCGAGGTCGCTGCGCGCGGCGTGCGTGTTGCGGCGTCAGGCCAGCCGCCGCTGCTGATCCGCCAGGCGAGCGCGCAACTCCAGTGGCAGCGTGAGGACTCCGGCTGGCGTCTCTCCGCCGAGCGCTTTGTGCTGCAACGCGCAGCGGCCTCGGCGCCGTCACGTTTTGTCGTCGTCTCGCATATAGAAAAAGACGTCCGCGTGCTGGACGCGCGCTTCAGTGAATGGCACATGGAAGATGCCGCTGCACTGTTGCTGGCTGGCGCTGCGCTGGCGCCCGCCCTTGCCGAACCGCTGCGCGGGCTGGAACCGCGCGGCGTGTTGCGAGACGTGCGCGTGCGCTTCACGCCGGCGCCTTCCACGGCGCCGGCCGCGTCACCGGCGTCGGTTGCAGACACCTTCAAGAACTTCTATCTGCGCGCCCAGGTCGCGGGCCTGCACACACGCGCCTACCGCTCCCTGCCGGCGCTCGATAACGTCAGTGGTGTGTTGCAGTGCGACGAGCGCTCCGGCGCCTTCGAGTTGAACACACGCAGCGCGCAACTCACAGGACTGTTGCGCAAGCCGCTCGCCATCGCCCAGGCCACGGGCCGGGTGGGCTGGCAGCGCGGCGAGCACGCGTGGCGCGTCGGGCTGGAGGCGCTCGATATCAGGAATGACGACATCGGCGCGCAGGTGACCGGCACCATCGACTGGCCGCTCGACGGCGGTTCGCCGCTGGTCGATCTGCAATCGCGTTTTGATATCCCGCGCATCGGCCGCGTGCCGGATTATCTGCCGGAGCAACTGCCGGAAAAGGCCCGCGCCTGGATCACGCGCGCGCTGGTCACGGGGCGCGTCCCCTCCGGCACGGCGCTGGTGCGCGGACGGCTGAGTGATTTTCCGTTCGACGCCAGCAACGGATTGTTCGAGGCGCGCCTGAATGTAAGCGACACCGTACTGGATTACGAAGCGGGCTGGCCGTGGGTGGGTGAGCTCGAAGGCGAGGTGGTGTTGCGCGGACGCAGCCTGGAGATCAATGCCGTCGCGGGCAAGATTTTCGACTCCAGCGTGCAGAAGATCAGCGCCGTGGTTCCCGACCTGTTGCTGGATGAGCCGCAGCTCACGATTCGCGGCGAGGTGCGCGGCGCGACCACCGATGTGCTGCGCCTGTTGCGTGAGAGTCCGCTGAAAGACAAGCTGGCAAACACCGTGGCGGGACTGAGCGCGGGCGGACAGGTCACGCTCGATCTGGATATGCTGATTCCGCTCTCGGTGCAGCCCAATCAGATCAAGGGCGCGTTGCAGTTCAGGGACAGCGCCCTGCGTTACGTGGACAAGGCGCAGGAGCACGACATCGAGCTTACGCGCATCAACGGCACGCTCAATTTTACCGGTGACCTGCACCTCACCGGCAACGACATCGATGCCGTCCTGCTCAATCACAAGATCAAGCTTGCGCTGAAGAGCGAGACCCCGGATGCGCCTGCGGGCCGGGCCAGACAGGCGCTGGTGATCGAGGCGCGCGGCCGCACCGATCCCGCCGACCTGTCGCGCCAGTTGAAGCGCATTGCGCCTGATCTGCCGGCGGGCGCGCTCGATACCCTGCGCGGCAGCACCGACTGGCTCGCCGCGCTGCAACTGCGGGCGGGTGCGGGCAGTAATGTCGAGGCCGACTGGCGGCTGGAGTCGTCGTTGCAGGGCATGGCGCTGCAGTGGCCGGAGCCCGTGGGCAAGGCCGCGCCGGAGGCGGTGCGGCTGGTGCTGGAATCCGTGCCGGGCAGCGGACAAAACCGGCGCTTCGCCCTGCGCTATGGCAGCCGTCTGAACGGCGTGTTTGAATTCGCACGTGCCAAAAAGACCTGGGATCTGGCGCGCGGGGAGTTGCGCTTCGGCGTCACCGCTGCGGCCCTGCCGCCGCAGGGGCTGCGCATCAGCGGCGAACTCGCGCGTCTCCCGGTCACCGACTGGCAGGAGTTTCTCGCCCGCGGCGGCAGTCAAGCCGGCGGGATGGCCGCCAAAGTCAATTCGGTCGATGTGCGCATCGGCGCGCTGGAGGTGTTCGGACAACACTTCAGTAACACCCAAATCCGCGCCACCCAGACGCCGCAGGCGTGGGAGGCGAATCTCGGCGGCGAGGGACTTGCCGGCAGCCTGTATCTGCCGCGCGCGAAGGAGGCCGCGCTGGTGCTGAATCTGGAGCGCATGCATCTCAATAAGGTCGAGGGCAGTGCGTCCATGGGTTCAAAGGGGTCCGATCCGCGCCACTGGCCGCCGTTGCGCATCGACGTCGCGAGCTTCAAATACGCTGATGCCGAACTGGGACGCCTGCATCTCGATGCCGCCAAGCGCAGCAGCGGCCTGCGCATCGATAGCCTGAGTCTCGTGTCACCGAGTTTTCAGATCAATGGACAGGGCGACTGGGTGGTGGAGCAGGACAAGCCTGCGTCGCGCTTTATGCTCAAGGCCAGCAGCGAGGATCTGGGCAAGATGCTCACCGCCTTCGGTTATGCCGCCTCGGTGTCCGGCGGCAAGAGCCAGTTTGATCTCACCGCGGCCTGGGCAGGCACGCCCGCCGATTTTGCGCTTGAGCGGTTGAACGGAAACCTGTCGCTCAAGGTGACGAAGGGACGGCTGCTGGAGGTCGACCCCGGTGCCGGACGCGTGTTCGGGCTGCTGAGCCTGCAGGCGCTGCCGCGCCGGCTCACGCTCGACTTCAGCGATATCTTCGCCAAGGGTTTCAGCTTCGACCGCATCGAAGGTTATTTTGTGTTCGAGAACGGCAACGCCTACACCACCAATCTCGTCATGGAGGGGCCCTCGGCCACCATCACCGTGACCGGGCGCACTGGGCTTGCGGCCAAGGATTACGACCAGATAGTGACGGTGAAACCCGAAATCAGCGAGGGCTTGTCGGTGGGCGCGGGGCTCGTGGGCGGCCCGGTGGTGGGCCTGGGCCTGTTTCTCGCCGATAAATTGTTACCCGGACTCAAGGATATCGCGACCTACCAGTACACGATCAAAGGGCCGTGGAAAGAACCCGTCATCGCGCCTCTGGAGCAGCAGGACAAGGCGGCGAAGAAAAAGAGCGCGGGGTGAGTGTGTCAAATCTGCTAGAATTTTTTCAGCGGTTGTAGGCCGGAACGTGCCGCACTGTGTTGAACCGGAGCGATGGACCTTAATCTTGAAGAAGGAGCCTTGAGTATGAAACGACTGATGCTGATAAGCGGCGTGCTGGCCTTGGTGCTCGGCGCCTGCGGCAAAGAGGAAGAGACCACTATCACGCCGACGTCGGAAGAGGCGGCCCCGGCAACCCCGGCACCCGCCGTCTCCGCACCGATGACAGCGCCGGTGACAGCCCCGGCGCCTGCGGCCCCGGCAGCACCGCCTGCACCGGTTGCGGCACCCGCTCCCGCCGCCACTCCCGCTCCCGCGGCACCAGCTCCTGCGCCTGCGGCCAAGGAGGCGGCCCCGGCAGCACCCGCCGCTGTCCCTGCGATCAAGGAGGCGGCACCCGCCCCGGCGCCCGCTGCCTCTGGCGGCGCGCTCGACATGGAGGCCGGCAAGGCGCTCGCCAAGCAGAGCGGTTGTCTCGCCTGTCACAACATCGAACAGAAGCGCGTCGGCCCGTCATGGAACGATGTGGGCAAGAAATACAAGGGCGACGCGGGTGCGCGTGACAACCTCATCAAGTGGGTGCACGCCGGCGGCACCGGGCGCTGGCAGATGGGCACGATGCCGGCGTATTCGCCGCGCGTGCCGGACGCCGACATCGAGAAACTGGTGGACTTCATGCTCTCGCTGCCCAAGGAGTAGCACATCGCGCGGCCCTGTCACAGGGCGCACACTGAAGCGCAGAAATATTCCCTCCCCTTGCTTGCAACAAGGGGAGGGTGTTGTTGTCCACAGTAGGTGGATGACTTAGTTGCCTGACCAATCTTCAGACCAATGCATTCAATGGGGCACAGGACAGCACGGCTGGTGTACAGGTATTTGCCTGCGCTTGCAGTGGCTCTGACAGTCAGCCTTCCGGCGGCGGCGGATACGGCAGACCCTTTTGCGACCGGAGACCTGGTCGCCAAATCCCAGGCCACCAGCATCAATAGACCCACGGCGTTGCCCTGCAATTTCAGCAACGCAGACAAGGCGCCGCTGTCCCTGCCCGACGTGGTGGAACGCGCGCTGTGCAACAATCCGCAAACCCGTGAGGCGTGGGCGAACGCGCGGGCGCAGGCGGCACAAGTCGGTGTGAGTGCATCGGCCTTTCTGCCCTCCATCAACGCCACCGGCTCGTTCACCCACAACAACACCAGCAGTACGACCAGCAATCAGGAGAGCGTGGGCCTGTCGCTCACCTATCTGCTGTACGATTTTGGCGGCCGCGACGCCACACTGGAAAATGCCAGACAGGTGCTGGCCGCGGTCAATGCCACGCAGGACGCCTCACTCCAGTCCGTGTTTCTGTCCGCAGTGCAGGCGTACTACCAGCTCTTTGCCACGCAGGCGGCCGTGGATGCCGCAATAGAAGCGGAGAAATCCGGCCGCGAAAGTTTCAATGCCGCCGCCGCCCGCTACAACGTGGGCAGCGGCACGCCGGCGGATAAATTGCAGACCCAGACCGCTTACTCGCAGGCGGTGCTGAACCGCATCCGCGCCGAGGGCGATAGCAGAAACGCGCAAGGCACGCTTGCCAACGTCATGGGGCTTGATGCGAACCTGGCGTTTGCGATCTCACCACCGCTGGCGCGAGCGCCCGATGTCCGGTTCGAAGGCGATGTTGCGCGCCTGATTGAAGCGGCGCGCAGGAACCGGCCCGACCTCGCCGCCGCAGAGGCGCAAATCAAGGCCGCACAGGCCAACGTCGCGGCGGTGCAGGCGTCCGGCAAGCCCAGCATTTCGCTTACCTCCGATCTCACTCGCAGCGATACGAGCAGCGCCGGGCCGCTCAACAGTGCCGCGCTGGGGGTCGCGGTGAGCATCCCGCTCTTTACCGGCTTCAATACCACTTACCGCACTCAAGCCGCGCAAGCCCAGGTCGAAACGCGCACCGCGCAGCGCGACCGCCTGAGCCAGCAGGTGGCGCTCGACGTGTGGAAGGCGTACCAGAACCTGACCACGGAAACACAGTCCCTGAAGACCAGCACCGACCTGTTGGCAAGTGCAGCCCAGTCGGAGCGTGTGGCACTGGGCCGCTACAAGGCGGGGGTTGGGAACATTCTGGATGTGCTGACCGCCCAGAGCGCGCTGGCGAGCGCACGGCAACAGAACATTCAGGCGCTGTATGCCTGGTACATCGCCAAGGCCACGCTCGCGCAGGCCATGGGGCAACTGGACTTCGCCGCCGTTGACTCGCCTCAGACCGGCAACCCATCACCCTAACCGCAACCACCGATGAATCAGGCATATGAATATCAGAAAATTACTGTGGAATAAATTCATCCTTGTGGCGGTGCTCGCGGTTATCGGCGGCGCCGGATTTTTTCTGTGGCAGCAGGGAAACCAGAAATCTTCCGGGGAACGCTACAAGACCCAAGCCGTTGAGTCGGGCGACATCACGCAAACGGTCTCGGCCAACGGCACGCTGAATCCGGTCGTGCTGGTCAGCGTGGGAACGCAGGTGTCTGGCACGGTGAAGAAGCTCTACGTGGACTTCAACGACCGGGTTAAAGAAGGCCAGATTCTGATGGAGCTCGACGCCTCTCTGTTTCAGGCGCAGGCGAAACAGAGCGAGGCCAACGTGAGCAATGTTCTGGCGACGCTCGACCTTGCTACCGCAAACGAAGCCAGAAGCCGCAGTCTCTACGCAGAGGAGTACATCTCGAAACAGGAGCTCGACCAGGCCGTGCAGGCATTGAAATCCGCCCGCGCACAGCTTGCGTTAGCCAGGGCGCAGTTTGAGAAAGACCGCACCAATCTCGGCTACAGCGTCATCCGCTCGCCGGTGTCCGGTGTGGTGGTGGCGCGCGAGGTGGACGTGGGGCAGACCGTAGCAGCGAGCTTCCAGACCCCGACCTTGTTCAAGATCGCCCAGGATTTGCAGAAGATGCAAATCGACTCCAGCTTCGCCGAAGCGGACGTCGGCAATGTCAAAGAGGGTCAGGCGGTGAGGTTTACGGTGGATGCATTCCCCAACAAGTCCTTCGACGGCACGGTCAAGCAGGTGCGGCTAAATCCCACCACCCAGCAGAATGTAGTCACCTACAACGTGGTGGTAGGCGTGGATAACCCGGAGCAAATCCTGCTGCCCGGCATGACCGCCTACGTCAACATCATCGTGGCGAGCCGCAAGCATGTGCTGCTGGTGCCGAACGAGGCGCTGCGTTTCAAGCCGCAGGACGTCGCTGCCAAGGGCGAGAAGCGCAAGGGCAGGGACGACAAACGCGCAGCCGGCACGGGCACCGTTTATGTGCTGGAAAACAATCAGCTCAAGCCCGCTACCCTCGCCATCGGCATCACCGACAACCGTTCCAGCGAAATGCTTTCCGGCGC
Source organism: Gammaproteobacteria bacterium (assembly GCA_030655395.1). Classification (GTDB taxonomy): domain Bacteria; phylum Pseudomonadota; class Gammaproteobacteria; order SURF-13; family SURF-13; genus JAQBXX01. The sequence goes on from JAURVQ010000033.1 coordinate 31,114, forward strand.
ACTCAAGGCCGGAGATCAGGTGGTGGTGGAAGATACTCAGCTCTCCGGCGGCGCGAATCAGAATCAGTCTCCCGGTACGCTCAGAATGCGCATGTTCTGATGGGCACCTGATGGCAAGCGAAGCAGTCATCCATGTAGAAAGGCTGTGCAAGCAGTACGAGACTGCTGCGGGCGCAGTGCCGGTGCTCAGAGACGTCAACCTCACCATTGCCCCCGGCGAATTTGTTGCCGTGATGGGCCCGTCCGGCTCGGGCAAGTCCACCTTCATGAACATCCTCGGATGCCTCGATACTCCCACCAGCGGCAGCTATGTGCTCAACGGCAAGGACGTCGGCACGCTGGACACCGACCAGTTGGCGCAACTCAGAAACGAAGTGATCGGCTTCGTGTTTCAGGGTTTCAATCTCCTGCCGCGCGCCAACCTGGAGGATAACGTGGCGCTGCCGCTGGTCTACCGTGGCGTCACGAAAACCGCGCGCACTGCGCAGGCACTTGAGATGCTTGAAAAGGTGGGGCTGAAGGGCTACGGGAATTCCATGTCCAACCAGATTTCCGGTGGGCAGCAGCAGCGCGCGGCGATTGCCCGCGCACTGGTGAACCGCCCGCGTCTTATTCTGGCGGACGAGCCGACCGGCAATCTCGACACGGCGACCAGCCGCGAGATCATGCATCTCTTTACGCGGCTCAACAAAGAAGACGGCATCACCATCGTGCTGGTCACCCACGAACACGACATCGCGGCTTACGCCAAACGGCTGGTGCAGTTTGTCGACGGCCGCGTGGTGCACGACGGCGCCGTGACCCATCTCGAGGAGGCGCCGGCATGATGGGCCCGATGCTCGCCGAGGCGTGGCATGGGATGAGCGCGAACCGGCTGCGCACGTTTCTCACCATGCTCGGCATGGTGATCGGCGTCGGCGCCGTCATCCTGATGCTGGCCATCGGCCGCGGCGCGCAGTTTCAGGTGGATCAGTCTATCGCGTCGATGGGGAGCAACCTGTTCATCATCCTGTCGGGCTCCTCAACCGCAGGCGGCGTGCGGCTGGGCGGCGGAGCCGCACCCACCCTTACCTTGGGCGATGCGCAGGCCATCGCGGAGCTGCCCAGCCTTGCGGCGGTTGCGCCCACCGTGCCCGGCGGCGCGCAGATCGTGTATGGACAAAACAACTGGGGCACGCAGGTGTTGGGAACAACGCCGAGCTATCTCGAGGTGCGCGACTGGCACATCGAAGCCGGATATCCCTTCACCGACTCGGACGTGCGCTCTGCCACGCGCGTGGCGCTGATCGGGCAGACCGTCGCAAAGAATCTGTTCGGCGAAGAGGAGCCGGTCGGCAAGACGATACGCATCAAGCAAAGCCCGTACCTCGTCATCGGCGTGCTCGCGGCGAAGGGGCAGAGCCTGGACGGACGCGATCAGGACGACACCATCCTCGTTCCGGTGACCACCGCGCAACGCAAACTCTTCGGCACCCAGTTTCAGGGTACCGTGCGCTTCATCATGGCGCAGGCCACTGCGCCGGAGGCCATGGCGGGCGCGGAGCGTGCCATCAACCAGTTGCTGCGCCAGCGCCATCACCTGCAGGAAGGCACGGACAGCGATTTCACCGTGAGAAATCTCACTGCGGTCGCCAACACCGCAGCGGAAACCGCCCGCATCATGTCGCTCATGCTGGGCGCGATCGCCTCCATCTCGCTCGTGGTCGGCGGCATCGGCATCATGAACATCATGCTGGTGTCCGTCACCGAGCGCACACGCGAGATCGGCATCCGCATGGCCGTCGGCGCACGCCAGCGCGACATCCTGTTACAGTTTCTGCTGGAGGCCATCATCATTTCCGTCGTGGGCTGTCTGGTGGGAGTGATACTCGGCGTAGGTGGCGCAGTGCTGGCAAATAAAATCACCGGGACCGCCGTGGTCATCACCCTGAGTTCGGTTGTCATGGCGTTCCTCGTCGCCGCTGGCGTAGGGGTGTTTTTCGGATTCTATCCCGCCAACAAGGCCGCACGCCTGAAACCCATTGATGCGCTGCGATACCAGTAATAATGCTGGTTTCATCTGCCCCCGCACCCTTCTCTTTGCTCCTCCCTCCGGGTGAGCCCATTATTGTTTTCCCCTCTCCTTCTGGGAGAGGGTCGGGGTGAGGGGGAAAGCGTGAGCGCGCACTATTTATCGGTTCCCTCAGTCCTGTCCGTCAACTCATTAAAGGAATCTTCCCCCTTCAATGCGATCCATGCCATTAGGCGGAAGTGCAATGGCTCTAGCTGAAATGTACCTAGACGAAAGCGAGGTGGACGAGCACACGATCCTCTGTGTTGCTGGTTACTTGTTCACCAAAGATGGCTGCGAAGCGCTTCAGAGAGAGTGGGAGCCCGCATTGGTGGAAAGTGGAATCCCCTACTTCCACATGGGCGATTGCGCGCACGGCAATGAGCATTTCAAGGACATGGAAACCCCTAAGCGCTCGAAAATTCAGCGCCGCTTCTTCGAAATACTCAAGCGGCACCTTTGGGCCGGATTTTCCGTCACCTTCGAGATGAAGCACCAACATCTACTGCCCAGCTCTCTCAATCTCGGGATAGAAAAAGTCACCCCTTACGCATTGTGTTGCTATTGGTGTCTTCACTTCGCACGCAATTATCTCCGTGAGAAGAGCTTTGACGGCGAAGTCGCATACTTCTTTGAAGCCGGACACAGCCATCAGCATCAAGCGGCCACGATCATGGATTCAATCTACAAGGCCCCGGCCATGCGGCAGCATTTCAGGCTGGCCTCGTACTCATTTGTGGACAAACGGCATTCCGGCGCTATCCAGTGCGCCGACATTCTCGCTTGGCAATGGGGCAAGAACACGAAGGAGAGGAACCACGGAAACGACAGGCCAAGACGCGATCTAATGAGCTTGCTAGAAAAACCCCACTTCACGATCCACTTCAATGAAAAACTGATCTTGGAGTTTGTGGAGCTTCTGCGGCGACAGAGGCAAGAACTGGATGCTAAAAAAATCCATGAATAAAGGGGCCGGAGCCCTTTTAGCTATGCTATTGTCAAATATGCACATTGTGCATATACTGAGGTGTGCGCTTTCAATTCGACCCACGAAAATCCGCTTCCAATCTCAAGAAGCACGGGGTTTCGTTCGCCGATGCTGAAGGCGTGTTCTTTGATCCGCTGTCCATACACCAAACAGATTCCGGCGCAGAAAACGAAGCAAGGTTTATGGCCGTCGGAATGGGAAGCTCCGGGCAAATCTAGTGGTGGTGTATACGCTGCGTGGTGACGACATCAGGCTGATTTCCGCGCGCCATGCTACTCATCGAGAGGTTATAACCTATGAAACGTGAATATGATTTTTCCAAGGGTAAACGCGGCGCGCTTCTTCCGGCAAAGGGCAAAACACGCATCACCATTTTCATCGACGACGCAGTGCTTGCATCATTTCGGGCGCGCGCGGAAAAGGCAGGGACAGGTTATCAAACCATGATGAACGAGGCCCTTCGGGTATTCTTGTCTGCTCGTGCAGAGGAGCCGCTTACCGAGTCGGTACTTCGCCAAGTCATTCGCGAAGAAGTACCAAAGCTATCTCGGCCAGCATCACGCCCAAGCGGACGCGGCAAACAGAGCCGCGCCGCTTAGCTAACGCGCTAACCCTATAAGGATCAAGTGTTAGGCGTTTACCGATAAACTTGCTCACGCTACAATTAAAACCTGCAATCTGGAGGATCGGTCATGTCAACACAATTTGAAGCCCTTGAGGCTGAGGTATTAAAACTCGCACCCGCCGATCGCGCATTGTTGGCTGAGCACCTTATCGCCAGCCTTGATGAAGATAGCGAAATCGCAGCGGCTTGGGCTGCTGAAGTTGAAAGACGTGTTGCCGAAGTTGAGAGTGGGGCGGTTGTCGGCATGCCATGCGGCGAGGTGATTGCACAAGCTCGCGCAGCAAAGTAAGGATTTATATTCAAAGTTAAGGTCACCCGGTACTAAATCAGGCTGATTTCCCGCGCCGGGAGGGGTGGTTTGGGTTATAATTTGCCTCCGCAACAAGGTGTTGGACAGTGGTTCCTATCTCGCATATTCGCAATTTTTCCATCATCGCTCACATCGATCACGGCAAGTCCACGCTGGCGGACCGCTTTATCGAGATTTGCGGTGGACTGACCGCGCGCGAGATGTCGGCGCAGGTGCTGGATTCGATGGATCTGGAGCGTGAGCGCGGTATCACCATCAAGGCGCAGTGCGTGTCGCTCAATTACACGGCGGGCAACGGCGAGACTTACCTGCTCAACCTCATCGATACGCCCGGCCACGTCGATTTTTCCTATGAGGTGTCGCGCTCGCTCGCGGCGTGCGAGGGCGCGCTGCTGGTGGTGGACGCGGCGCAGGGCGTGGGCGCGCAGAGCGTGGCCAACTGTTACATCGCCATCGAGCAGGGGCTCACGGTGGTGCCGGTGCTGAACAAGGTGGACCTCCCCACTGCGGAGCCAGAACGGGTCATCAAGGAAATCGAAGAGATCATCGGCATCGAGGCCGAGACTGCGCTGCATGTGAGCGCGAAGACCGGCCTCGGTGTGAAAGAGGTGCTGGAAGAGGTCATCCGGCTGGTCCCCGCGCCCGGCGGAGATGCCGCTCTGCCGCTGCAGGCCCTCATCATCGATTCATGGTTTGACAATTTCGTGGGCGTGATCTCGCTCGTGCGCGTGATGCAGGGCCGCATCACGCCCAAGGACAAGATCAAGGTGATGTCCACCGGGCGCGCGTTCCAGGTGGAGAAGGTGGGCATCTTCACGCCCAAGCGCACCGAGACGCAGGGGCTCGGTGCGGGCGAGGTGGGCTATATGATCGCCGGCATCAAGGACGTGAACGGCGCGCCGGTGGGCGACACGCTCACGCACGTCGACCGCCCGGCGCTGAAGGCGTTGGCCGGTTTCAAGGCGGTGCAGCCGCAGGTGTTCGCGGGGCTGTTCCCGATCGACGCGGAAGATTACGAGGCATTCCGCGAGGCGCTCGGCAAGCTGAAGCTGAACGACGCCTCGCTGCATTACGAGCCGGAGACCTCGCAGGCGCTGGGCTTCGGCTTCCGTTGCGGATTTCTCGGCCTGCTGCACATGGAGATTGTGCAGGAGCGGCTGGAGCGCGAATATCAGCTCAATCTGATCAGCACCGCGCCCACGGTGGTGTATGAGGTGCTGACCACCAAGGGTGAGGTGGTGCGCGTGGACAGTCCGTCCAAGCTGCCGCCGCAGAACCAGATTGCCGAGACGCGCGAGCCGATCATCCGTGCTGACATCTTCGTGCCGCAGCAATTTCTGGGCGAGGTGCTCGGCCTGTGTGAGGAAAAGCGCGGCACGCAGAAGAATCTGCAATTTCACGGCAAGCAGGTGTCGCTGTCCTACGATCTGCCCTTGAACGAGGTGGTGATGGATTTCTTCGACCGTTTGAAATCTGTGAGCCGGGGCTATGCGTCCTTCAGCTATCAGTTTGACCGCTTTCAGGCCGCGGATCTGGAGCGGCTCGATATTCTCATCAACGGCGAGCGCGTGGATGCGCTGTCGCTCATCGTGCACCGCGCGCGCAGCCAGAGCCGCGGGCGCGAACTGGTGGAGAAGATGAAGGAGATCATCCCGCGCCAGATGTTCGAGGTCGCCATCCAGGCCGCGGTCGGCACGCACGTGATTGCGCGCCAGACGGTGAAGGCGATGCGTAAAAACGTCATCGCAAAATGCGACGGCGGCGACATCTCGCGCAAACGCAAGCTGCTGGAAAAACAAAAGGCCGGCAAGAAACGCATGAAGCAGGTGGGCCGGGTGGAAATTCCGCAGGAGGCATTTTTGGCCGTGCTCAAGGTGGGCAAACGATGAATGTTGATTTTGCAGCAGTACTGTTAGGCGCGGTGGTGGTGAGCGGCGCCATCTGGGCGGTGGATGCCCTCCTGTTCGCGCCACGCCGGCGCGCGGATATCGCGCGGCTGCGCGCGGGCGCTGCATCACAGCCTGAGATTGAGCGGCTTGAGCGCGGGCCGGTGCTGGTCGAATACGCGCGCTCGTTCTTCCCCGTGTTTCTGGCGGTGCTGATGCTGCGCTCGTTTCTGGTGGAGCCGTTTCGCATACCGTCCAACTCGATGATGCCGACGCTGCTCACCGGCGATTTTATTCTGGTGAACAAATTCACCTACGGCATACGCCTGCCGGTGGCCGACAAAAAAATCATCGACATCAACGAGCCGCAGCGTGGCGATGTGGTGGTATTTCGTTATCCGCTCGAACCCTCGGTGGATTACATCAAGCGCGTGGTCGGCGTGCCGGGCGACCATATCGCCTATTACAACAAGGTCCTGAGCGTAAACGGCCAGCCCATGCCGCAGGAGGCCGTGGGGGTGTACACCGGCGTAGGCGCGGGCAGCGGCATGACCGGCGCGGACTTGTTGCGCGAGTCCCTGGGCGGCGTGGCGCATCCGATCCTGATCCGCCCCGGCCAGTCCTCTCTGGAGGGCGAATTTACCGTGCCGCCGGGGCAGTATTTCGTGATGGGCGATAATCGCGACAACAGCAACGACAGCCGCTACTGGGGCACGGTGCCGGAGCAGAATCTGGTGGGCAAGGCGTTTATGATCTGGATGAATTGGGATGCCTCTAACGGTGGTGTATCATGGGGGCGCATCGGATCGGGCATCAGGTGATGCACTGTTCTCGTTACTCAGGAGACACAAAGCAAGAATACACGGCAGGCCAGGTGTCTCCTGAGTAAAAAACCCTGTTTACTCTACCCCCACCCTGTCCCGCCCCCTCAGCAGGGGGCGGGGATGTGTAGAAGAGCGTAGCCTTAATTACTGACTTATGAGTAAATGTGACCCACGAGGGAGAGGCCATGTATAACACCCATACGCAACGCGGCATGTCGTCAGTCGGGTTTATCATCGTTCTTGCGCTGATCGGATTATTTGTGCTGGTGACGCTTAAATTATTTCCGGCCTACATGGAGAGCTTCAAGGTAACGTCCGCGATGGATTCAATCAAGAGCCAGCCCGGCATCGGTGAAAAAGGTAAGGGCGAAGTCATCGACATGTTGATGAAACGTCTGAATGTGGACAATGTGGATAACGTCAAGCCGGGCAATATCGATGTCCGGCCGCGCGACGGCGGCGGGTTGCTGCTCGGCGTCAAGTATGAAACCAGGGGCACCCTGTTCGGCAATCTCGATTTTGTGGTGCGCTTCGACAAGAGCGTGGAGTTGCGTTGAGCGCGCCGCTCAAGCGCCTGTGCCCGACGCTTGGATACCGTTTTATCAACGCCGGGCTGCTGGAAGATGCGCTCACTCACCGCAGTGTGGCCGGCGCCAACAACGAGCGGCTGGAATTCCTCGGCGACGCCATTTTGAACTTCATCATTGCCGCTGAGCTTTACCAGCGCTTTCCCCAGGCGCGCGAAGGTGATCTCAGCCGGTTACGCGCGAGCCTGGTCAAGCGCGATGCACTGGCGGAGCTCGCGGGCAAGCTGCATCTCGGCGACTATCTGAGTCTGGGGCCGGGCGAACTCAAGAGCGGCGGTCAGCGCCGCGCCTCCACGCTCGCCGACGCGCTCGAAGCCATCATCGGCGCGGTCTATCTGGACGGCGGCTTTGAGGCAGGCCGCGACGTGGTGCTGGGCCTGTATCGCGACTCGCTGGAAAATCTGCCATCGGCGGCGGGCGTCAAAGACCCGAAGACCCGTCTGCAGGAATACCTCCAGTCGCGCCGCCAGCCCATACCGCAGTACAACGTGATCGACGTGGCGGGCGAGGCGCACGCGCAGACCTTTCGCATCGAGTGCCGCGTAACAGGCATACCGCCTACCGAAGGCGTGGGCAGCACACGCAGGCGCGCGGAGCAGGAAGCGGCCGAGCAGGCGCTCCGGCTGCTGGAGCAAGGTTAGTGCGAGCCGGATACGCCGCTATTGTGGGCCGCCCCAATGTGGGCAAGTCCACGCTGCTCAATCACCTGCTCGGGCAGAAAATCAGCATCACCTCGCGCCGCCCGCAGACCACGCGCCACCGTATCCTCGGCATCAGCAGCGGCAGCGGCTTCCAGATCATGTATGTGGATACGCCCGGGCTGCACCACGCGGGCTCGCGTGCCATCAACAAGTACATGAACCGCGCGGCGACGTCTGCCATGAGCGATGTGGACGTGCTGATTTTTGTCGTCGAGGGGCTCTATTGGACGGAAGAAGACGACTACGTGCTGGAGAAACTCAAGGCGCTGAAGGCGCCGGTGATTCTGGTGATCAACAAGACCGACAGAATTCCCGACAAAAAGGCGCTGTTGCCGCATATCCAGAAATTATCGGAAAAGATGAAGTTTGCGCACATCATTCCGCTCTCCGCACGCACTGGTGATAATCAGTCAGCGCTGGTGGATGCCGTGAAGGGCCTGTTGCCGGAAGGCGCGGCGCTGTATCCCGAAGACCAGATCACCGACCGCAGCGAACGCTTCATGGCGGCGGAATTCGTGCGCGAAAAACTCATGCGCAGCACCGGGCAGGAAGTGCCCTATGCCGTCACGGTGGAGATCGAAAAATTTACGCACCAGCGCGACGTGCTGCATATACACGCCGTGATCTGGGTGGAGCGCGAGGGGCAGAAGGCCATCATCATCGGCGAGAAGGGCGAGCGCCTCAAGCGCATCGGCACCCAGGCGCGCATGGAGATGGAGCGCATGTTCCAGTCCAAGGTATTTTTGCAGCTTCTGGTGCGTGTGAAGGAAGGCTGGTCGGACGATGCACGCGCAATGGCGCGTATGGGCTACGAATGAGCATCGCGCGCGTCAGCCTGCAGCCCGCCTTTGTGCTGCACCATCGTCCATACCGCGATACCAGTGCGCTGCTGGAGATTTTCACGCCGGAGTTCGGGCGCGTCGGTCTGGTCGCGCGCGGACTGAGATCGGCCAAGTCGCGCCTGCAGGGCGTGGTGCAGCCGTTCAACCCACTGCTGATTTCATGGAGCGGGCGCGGTGAACTCGCCACGCTCACCGGCTGCGAGCCAAACGGCGCGCTGGTGAGGCTGGACGGCGCGCGCGTCCTCAGCGGTTTTTATCTGAACGAATTGCTGCTGCGGCTGTTGCACCGGCACGACCCGCATCCCGCGCTGTTTGAGTGCTACGCGCAAACGCTGCATCTGTTGCAGCAGCCCGACATGGAGCAGCGCGCGTTGCGCATTTTCGAAAAGCACCTGCTGCGCGAGATAGGTTATGCGCTGATGCTGGAGCACGAGGCGGAGAGCGGCGTGCCGATAGAGCCGGCGCAGGTGTATAGTTATCATCTGGAGCGCGGCCCGCTCACCTGCGCTGCAGGGGCGTATGCGGGCATCCGCATACAGGGCCACAGTCTGCTTGCGCTGCTGAACGAAACCCTGCACGATGCGTCGAGCCTGCGTGAGGCCAAACTGCTCATGCGCGCCGCGCTCGGTTTGTATCTCGGTAATAAACCATTGCAGAGCCGTGAATTGTATATCGACTTTCACAAGAGTCGCGCACCGTCGCCATCACCATCGGCGGCGGCTGTGCTGGGAAATGCATGATGAACAACGACATTTTGCTCGGCGTCAACATTGATCACGTCGCCACGCTGCGCGCGGCACGCGGCACGCGCTATCCCGATCCGGTACAGGCCGCCTTCGAGGCGGAGCAGGCCGGGGCGGATGCCATCACGCTGCACCTGCGCGAAGACCGGCGCCATATCCAGGAGCGCGACGTGGAGATGTTGAAAGACACGTTACAGACGCGCATGAATCTGGAGATGGCGGTGACCGACGCCATGCTCGCCTTCGCCGCGCGCATCAAACCGCACGATTGCTGCCTGGTGCCGGAGCGGCGCGAGGAGCTGACCACGGAAGGCGGCCTTGACGTCGCCGGACAACTGCCGCGCATCACCGCGGCCTGTGCCGCACTCAAGGCTGCGGGCATACGCGTGTCATTGTTCATCGATGCCGATGCACGCCAGGTGGAGGCCGCCGCGCGCGCCGGTGCGCCGGTGATCGAGATACACACCGGGCACTACGCCGATGCGGAGGATGCCGGTGCGCGTGCGCAGGAGCTGGAGCGCATTATCAGTGCAGTGAAGCTTGGCAGGAAATCAGGCATGCGGGTGAATGCCGGTCATGGCCTGCACTATCACAACGTCGCCGCCATCGCCGCGTTGCGCGAGGTGAGCGAACTCAATATCGGTCACGCCATCGTCGCGCGCGCTGTCTTTACCGGGCTGGCGGAGGCGGTGCGCGAGATGAAGCATTTGATGCGCGAGGCGCGCCGTGGCTGAGCGCATCTTCGGCATCGGCACCGACATCGTGCGTGTATCGCGCATGCAGGCGAGCCTCACGCGTTACGGTGAGAAGTTCGCGCGCCGCATACTCACGCTCAACGAACTCGCTGACTTTTCCCGCTGCGAACGTCCGGCGCATTTTCTGGCCAAGCGTTTTGCGGCCAAAGAGGCGGCAGCCAAGGCGCTGGGGCTGGGTTTCAGCGCCGGGCTCACGCCGCGCAACATCGGCGTTGCGCACGAGAAAAACGGCAAGCCGGTGCTTGAGTACCACGGCAAGGCGATCGCGCTGGTGAAAAAAATGGGTATCAGCGCGGGGCACGTCAGCATCGCCGATGAAGACGATCACGCCGTGGCATTTGTCACCCTGCTGGCGAAGTAAGGCACGCACATGACCTATCCCACCATAGAATCATTTATCGGCAATACACCGCTGGTGCGATTGCAGCGCCTGCCGGGTGATACGACCAACACCCTGCCAAATACCATATTGGTCAAGCTGGAGGGCAATAATCCTGCGGGCTCGGTGAAGGACCGGCCGGCGATGAGCATGATCAAGCATGCCGAGGCGCGCGGCGAGATCAAGCCGGGCGACACCCTGATTGAGGCCACGAGCGGCAATACCGGCATTGCGCTTGCGATGGCGGCGGCGATACGCGGCTATCGTCTCACGCTTATCATGCCGGAGCATATGAGCGCGGAGCGGCGCAGCACGATGAAGGCATTCGGCGCCGAGATCATTCTGGTGTCGCGTACGGCGAGCATGGAAGGCGCGCGCGACCTCGCCTTGCAAATGCAGACCGAGGGCAAGGGCCGCGTACTCGACCAGTTCGCCAACCCCGATAATCCACGCGCGCACTACGAAACTACCGGGCCGGAGATCTGGCGCGACACGCAGGGCAAGATCACGCATTTTGTCAGCGCAATGGGCACCACCGGCACCATCATGGGAACCTCACGCTTTCTGAAAGAAAAAAATCCCGCAGTGCAGATTATCGGTGTGCAGCCGAGCGATGGCTCGCAAATCCCCGGCATCCGCCGCTGGACCAAGGAATACCTGCCGAAGATTTATGACCCCGCGCGCGTGGATCAGGTGATGGAAGTGAGTCAGGGTGAGGCCGAGGCGATGACGCGCGAACTCGCCGCGCGCGAAGGCATATTCGCCGGCATATCTTCCGGTGGCGCCGTGGCGGCGGCACTGCGCTTGTCGCGCGAGATATCCGACGCCGTGATTGTCGCCATCGTGTGCGACCGCGGCGACCGCTACCTTTCCACCGGCGTGTTTCCGGACTGATACACATCATGAACGTACTGGTGTTTGATATTGAAACCGTGCCTGACGTGGAAGGTGGGCGACGGCTGTACAAACTTGACGGCCTCAACGACAAGGAAGTCGCCGAGGTGATGTTTCATGCGCGCCGGCAGGAAACCGGCGGCTCGGAGTTCCTGCGCCTGCACCTGCACCGCATCATTGCCATCTCCGCAGTGGTGCGCACGCGCGACAAGGTAAAGGTGTGGTCGCTGGGTGAGGTGGATGCGCCCGAAAAGGAGCTGGTCACGCGCTTTTTCGACGGCATCGAGAAATACACGCCGATACTGGTGTCATGGAACGGCGGCGGGTTTGACATGCCGGTGCTGCACTATCGCGCGCTGCTGCACGGCGTGGCCGCACCGAAATACTGGGATACGGGCGAGGCGGACAGCTCCTTCAAATGGAACAACTACCTCAGCCGCTATCATTCGCGCCATACCGATCTCATGGACGTGATTTCCTTATATCAGCCACGTGCCACGGCGCCACTCGATGAGATCGCCACGCTGCTCGGCTTCCCCGGCAAGATGGGCATGGACGGCAGCCAGGTGTGGGACAGTTACATGCGCGGCGAGATTGTGAACATCCGCAACTACTGCGAAACGGATGTGCTCAATACCTATCTGGTTTATTTGCGCTACGAACTGATCCGCGGTCACCTGACGCAGACAGAATACGAGCAGGAATGTCAACGCCTGCGCGATGAGCTAATGAAAGAAGATAAACCGCATCTTAACGAATTTCTTGCTGCCTGGCGCTAACCCGCGCAACCCTGCGCCTTCTTGCTACTTGTAACTTGCCACTTGCCACTGTTTCTCAATGCCCCGCTGTTCGCGTAATTTAAAATCACTGCCGCAAGAGCCCGTGCCGGCTCACGTCGAGTCGCTCAATCATGACGGGCGCGGTGTGGCGCATATCGGCGGCAAGGCCGTGTTCATCGAAGGCGCATTGCCGGGCGAAGAGGTGTTGTTCACCTATGTCGTGCAACGCAAGCGTTACGATGAAGGAACAGTCGCGCAAATTCTCAAACCGTCGCCGCAGCGTGTAACCCCGCGCTGTGCGCATTTCAACATCTGCGGCGGATGCAGCCTGCAGCATATGGATGCCGCTGCACAGATCGAGGCCAAGCAACAGGTCATGCTGGACAATCTCAGGCAGATCGGGAGGATCGAGCCGGAGCAGGTATTGCCGCCGCTGAGAGGCCCGCACTGGGGCTACCGGCGCCGCGCGCGGTTGGGGGTCAAGTTCGTTATCAAGAAGGATAAACTGCTGGTCGGCTTTCGCGAAAAGCGCAGCGCACTATTGGCCGATCTCGACCACTGCGAGGTGTTGCACCCTTCGGTCGGCGGCCTGCTGCCAGAACTGCGCGCGCTTATCGCCGGTCTCGAAAGCTATAACCTTATTCCGCAGATTGAAGTGGCTGTGGGGGATGAGGCGACGGCCCTGGTATTTCGCAACCTGGCCGCGTTGAGCGGTTCCGATCTGGAAAGGCTGCGGCAGTTCGGTGAGGCGCACGGCATGCAGATATATCTGCAACCGTCTGGGCCGGAGAGCGTGACCTTGGTCTGGCCGGCGGCCGCGAGCTTGAGTTATCGACTGCCCGATTACGGACTCGAACTGTTTTTTTCGCCGACCGATTTTATGCAGGTCAATGGCGAGATCAACCGCGCCATGATAGCGCGCGTCATCGGGCTGCTCGACCTCAAGCCGCAGGAGCGTATGCTCGATCTGTTCTGCGGGCTCGGCAATTTCACCCTGCCTTTGGCGCGTCATGCCGGGCATGTCACCGGAGTGGAGGGTGATGCGAAACTGGTGCAGCGCGCCAGAGACAATGCGTGCCTCAACGGTATCCACAATGCGGAGTTTTATGCTGCCGATCTCAGCCTGGATCTGGCCCAACAGCCGTGGGCCGAACAGCGCTTTGACAAGATTCTGCTCGACCCGCCGCGCACCGGCGCTCTGGAGATCGTCAGACAGCTGCCGGTGTTCGGGGCCTCAAGAATTATTTACGTCTCGTGCAATCCCGCCACCCTGGCGCGCGATGCGCAGGAGCTGGTGCAGCGCGGATACAGGTTTCTGAGTGCGGGAGTGATGGACATGTTTCCGCACACCACACATGTGGAATCCATCGCGTTGTTTGAAAAATACGAAAATAGTATCTAATGATACAAACAGCTTGGCCCCTTCCCCCTTGCAGGGGGGCAAGGCACGCGTGGCCCCAGTTCTCGCGGATGCCGCTTGCCATGAAATAAAATATAGCGTTTAATCCAATCGACATAGCGTAAGGAAAGGGGGCGCTGCGTGATCACATAAGCCGCGTAATCCTGTATCAATTTATATGATTGTCATACAATGAACTTGACCCCTTCTTCCTTCTTTATAGTCAGAACATGCTATTGCGCGATGAAAAGAATCAGGCTATGTTTTTATCTGCAAGCAAGATCAGCCGTTGAAATAAACAAGAAATATTTCGACTTAGCAGACCAAGCCAGAAGGTGAACGTATGCAGTGCTTGGCGGTAACGCGCTCGTTTATCCGCTTCTGTACGCAGACGCCTCGTGGCTGCCCGTTGTTTCGTTCCGCTTTCCCCTCCCGACACTTACTACCCGCCTCCTCGGAGGCATCTCCTTTCAGTTCTACAGAGCAGAATGTGCACCATGACGAGGCGGACTGGGACCACCCGGCCAAACCTCATCGGTGGCATAAACCCATGGCCGCAGCACAGCGAACAATAAACGCATGGGCGGCCTGACATGATGGGCTTGGCCTATTTGCTGGCTTTTGCGGTTTATCTGCTGATCTCATTGGGCGTAGTGCGTTGGGCCATCAGGCACGCACGTAAAAACGGCAAGAGCGTCAAGCGCTGGGGCTGGGGGGCGGCGCTCATCATGTACGGCATTGTGTTCTGGGACTGGATACCTACGCTGGTGACGCATCATTACTACTGCGCCACCGAATCCGGTTTCTGGGTGTACAAGACCCTCGACCAGTGGAAGGCGGAGAATCCGGGGGTGATGGAGCGGTTGGTGTATAACAAGGGCGCACCGTCAACGCGGCAAGGGGATATGGATACTTTTACGGATACATATTTATTGAACCAGCGGATCAACTTTATTGTGCAGCAATCGCGAGTGTTTTCATGGTTACCTGTTTATCGCATTGAGGAAACGGTGATCGATAGTAAGAGCAATGAGGTGCTTGTCCGCGATGCAACTTTTGGCAGTTATGACCGCACTGGAAGCAACCTAAAATTTTGGATGCACATTGAACGATGTAAAACACAGAATCACAGAGATCAAGGATCACTTGGAGCAATTATTTCACAATTTGAAGGAGCAAAAAAATGAGCATAATCCAAAACCTGTTTCAACAAGCACAACTCGCCGAAGCAGCGTATGAAAATTTCTTTGATAACTCTGGAAATTTGATTAGGAAAAAAGTGGACGCTACCCTTTTCTATCCGGGCCATCGCCACGACCGCGATGAGTTATGGGACGCGGCTTAACGCGGCGACGCTGGTCTCGACAATGAGGGCGGCGGTTTTCTCCAGCAGCGCCTTATCAAACACCACGGTTTTTCCCTGTGCGGATTTCACTTTGGCATTGAGCGGCGGGACGTGCACGAATCCGCGCGGTATGGATTTGGCATCATCCGTCCCCGGGTCGAGCATCAGCGTGTAGAAAGCCGCGTTGCAGAGATAGGTGCCGGCATCATCGGAGAATTTGACGGGTATGCCGGCCTTGCGTAGACGGTTCTCAATTTCGGCCAGCGGTAATGCTGAATTCAACGCGGCCGGTCCAAGTTCATCAAGCGCCCCGGTTTCCGGCGCGACGCCTTCATTATCCGCTATCTTTTCGTGCACGTTGTGCGCGGTGGTTTCCAGCCGCACGGGTTCGTCACTCGCCTGACCAAAACCGACCACCAGCACAGGCTTATGGAGTTTGATGAGCGCACGCAGTTTGGTCTCGGCCTTGCCCCACACCACCGGGAGCTGTGCTACGACCACCGTTGCATTGCCAAGGTGTTTGCCGTCGAGATGTTGCACTGCTTCCCATGAGCCGTTGGTTGCGTCGCCGCCGAAGGGCTCAAAGCCTGTGACTAGTACTATCCTTGAGGCATCTGCACCCGCAGTGAGGCAGACTCCGAAGAATAGTCCTGCAACAAGTAAAAGAAATCGCCTTGCATGCCGCATGATGTTGTCTCCCTTGCGCGCAGAATATTAAGGAACCTCTGAATAATTCGTCATTCCGGGCGCAGCGAAGCGGAGACCCGGAATCCAGCGCTTATAATTCAGTGGGTTACTGGGTTCCCGCTTTCGCGGGAACGACATCTATTGAATTAATCAGAGCTTCCCTAAAGCTACACCCGCCGCGAGCGCTTGTGAAGTGCGCGCGGGTGGGCAGTGTCTATCCCAGCCAGCGGCGCGCGTTGCGAAACATGCGCAGCCAGGGGCCGTCGTTGCCCCAGTCGTCCGGATGCCAGGAGTTGGACACGGTGCGGATTACGCGCTCCGGGTGCGGCATCATGACGGTGAAGCGTCCGTCGGGCGTGGTGAGACCGGCGATGCCGAGCGGCGAGCCGTTGGGGTTGGCGGGATAGGCTTCGGTGGGATGGCCGTAGTTGTCCACCCAGCGTAGCGCCACGATGCCTTGGGCCATTGCCTGCTCCGGGCTCGTGCCGGGACGGAACGAGGCGCGGCCTTCGCCGTGCGCCACTGCGATAGGCAGGCGCGAGCCGGCCATGTCGTGCAGGAACAACGACGGCGAGGCGGAAATCTCGACGAGAGAGAACCGCCCCTCAAATTGCTCCGATGTATTGCGCATAAACTGAGGCCAGTGTTCGGCGCCCGGAATGAGTTCGTGCAGGTTCGACATCATCTGGCAGCCGTTGCAGATGCCGAGGCCGAAGGTATCGGTGCGCTTGAAAAACGCGCTGAATGCGTCGCGTGCGCGCGCGTTGAACAGAATGGATTTGGCCCAGCCCTGCCCCGCGCCCAGCACATCGCCGTAGGAAAAGCCGCCGGGCGCGGCGAGACCCTGAAATTCAATCAGCGAGACGCGGCCTGCGAGGATGTCGCTCATGTGCACATCGATGGCGGAAAATCCGGCGCGATCGAAGGCCGCGGCGAGTTCGATGTGGCCGTTTACGCCCTGCTCGCGCAAGATGGCGATGCGCGGGCGCAGGCCTTTTTTTATGTAAGGCGCGGCGATGTCGTCGTTCGGATCGAAGCTGAGTTGCGCGTTCAGGCCGGGGTCTCGCGCATCGAGCAGGGCGTCATATTCCTGCTGGGCGCAAACGGGGTTGTCGCGCAGTGTCTGCATCCGGTACGAGGTCTCCGACCATGCGCGCTGAAGATTAATGCGTGTGTCGCTGAGCAGCGTTTGTCCCCGCTGTATCACCACAATATGATCGGTGCTGTTAAGTGTGCCGATGGCGTGTGTGTGTTGTTCCAGGCCGACGGCTTGCAGTATTTTCAATACGGCGGTTCTGTCCGTGCGGCGTATCTGTACGACAGCACCCAGCTCCTCGCTGAACAGCGCGGCGTGAATATCATTGCCGAGTTCATCAAGATTCAAGGTGATGCCGGTATGTGCGGCAAAGGCCATTTCGCATGCGGTGGTAAGCAGGCCGCCGTCCGAGCGGTCGTGATAGGCGAGAATGAAATTATTTTCGTTGAGCGATTGCAGTGCGGTGAACAGCGCCTTGAGCAGCGCCGGATCGTCCACGTCCGGCGCCTGGGTGCCGATTTCGTTATAGACCTGAGCGAGCACGGAACCGCCGAGACGATTCTGGTTGCGTCCCAGATCAATAAGCAGAAGATCGGTGTCGCCCTGATCGGTGCGCAATTGCGGTGTCAGTGTGCGGCGGCAGTCGTGTACGCGCGCAAAGGCACTGACGATGAGCGACAGCGGCGCAGTTACCGATTTCTCCGCACCGTTTTCGCGCCACACGGTTTTCATGGAGAGCGAATCCTTGCCCACCGGGATGGCGATGCCGAGCGCCGGGCATAACTCCATGCCGACGGCCTGTACCGCGTCATACAGCGCCGCGTCTTCGCCGGGATGACCGGCAGCGGCCATCCAGTTGGCGGAGAGTGTGATGTCGGAAAGCCGGGTGATGTGTGCTGCGGCGATATTGGTGATGGCTTCGCCCACCGCCATACGCGCGGAGGCTGCCGGGTTGATGAGCGCGAGAGGCGCGCGCTCGCCGAGGGCCATGGCCTCGCCGGTGAAAACGTCGAAGCTCGTTGCGGTGACCGCGACGTCCGCCACTGCGGTCTGCCACGGGCCGACCATCTGATCGCGCGCCACCAGCCCGCCGACGCTGCGGTCGCCGATGGTAATCAGGAAGCCCTTGTTCGCCACGGTGGGGAAACGCAGCACGCGCAGTGCGGCCTCGTGCAGATCGATTTTGCTGGGATCAAACTCGGAAAGCAGCGGCGGCGCATGGCGCACATCGCGCAGCATTTTGGGCGGTTTGCCGAGCAGCATGTGGAGCGCGAGGTCGATAGGCGTATTGTGAAACTGAGCATCCACCAGCGTGAGCTGTTCGTCCACCGTGGCCTCGCCAACCACTGCATGGGGGCAGCGTTCGCGCGCACAGAGCGCGGCAAATTCGTCGCGCCGCTCCGGGGCTACCGCCAGCACGTAACGCTCCTGCGCCTCGTTGCACCAGAGCTGCATGGGCGACATGCCGCTGTCGTCGCTCAGTATCTTGCGCAGTTCGATGTGCGCACCGCGCGCACTGCCGTGCACCAGCTCCGGCAGTGCATTGGATAAACCGCCAGCGCCGACGTCGTGTATTGAGAGGATGGGGTTGGCGGCGCCCAGTTGCCAGCACTGGTCGATCACTTCCTGGCAGCGGCGTTGCATCTCGGGATTACCGCGCTGTACCGAGGCGAAGTCGAGCGCCTGATCGCCGCTGCCGCTGGTGATCGACGATGCGGCGCCGCCGCCCAGCCCGATCAGCATCGCCGGCCCGCCGAGCACGATGAGTAATGCGCGCGGCGGGATTTCATTTTTTTCTACATGCGCCGAGCGGATGTTGCCGACGCCGCCCGCGAGCATGATGGGTTTGTGGTAGCCGCGCCGGTCGATACCGTGTCCGGCCTGCACCTGTGCTTCAAAGCTGCGGAAGTAACCGCAGAGGTTCGGGCGGCCAAATTCATTGTTGAACGCCGCCGCGCCTAGCGGCCCCTCCAGCATGATGTCGAGGCTCGACGCGGTGTGGCGAGGCTTGCCGAAGTCGGTCTGTTCCCACGGTTGCATCGCGCCGGGAATGCGTAAATGCGAAACGGAAAAGCCGCACAATCCAGCCTTGGGTTTGGCGCCACGGCCGGTGGCGCCTTCGTCACGGATTTCGCCGCCGCTGCCGGTGGCCGCGCCAGGAAACGGCGAGATGGCGGTGGGATGATTGTGCGTCTCCACCTTCATCACGATATGGATGTCTTCGGGGTGATAGCGGTATTCGCGCTCCGCTGACGGGAAGAAACGTCCGGCGCGCGCGCCTTCCATCACGGCGGCATTGTCCTTGTAGGCGGAGAGGATGCCGTGCGGGTGTTGTTTATGCGTGTTGCAGATCATGGCAAACAGCGACGCATCCTGGCGCACGCCGTCGATGATCCAGTCGGCATTGAAAATTTTGTGGCGGCAGTGCTCCGAGTTCATCTGCGCGAACATCATGAGCTCGACGTCGGTCGGGTTGCGCCCGAGCGCCGTGAAGTTTTGCAGCAGATAATCGATTTCGTCTTCTGTGAGCGCGAGCCCCAGCGTCTGATCGGCCTTGACCAGTGCGGCCCGGCCGCCGCTCTGTACGTCGACAAAGACCAGCGGCGCGGGCTCCGCGTGCATGAACAGTTTTTCGGCCTCACGCGCATCGTCCAGCAGCTGCTCTGTCATGCGGTCGTGAATGAGGGGTGCGATGTGTTCGCGTTCGGTGCCGGTGAGCGGCGCGCCGTTCGTTTTTGCAAGGTAGTAAATCACGCCGCGCTCGATGCGCCGCACCTGATGGAGTCCGCAGAGGTGCGCAATGTCGGTGGCCTTGCTCGACCACGGCGAGCGGGTGCCTATGCGCGGTACGACCAGCAGCGGTTCGCCGGGTGGAGTTTGAGTGCCGCCAAAGCTGGAGCCAGCGCCGTAGCTCAGAATCTTTTCGAGTTGTGAGCGTTCTGCGCCGGTGAGTTCGTGCGCGAGATCAATGAAATGGATGAATCTGGCGCCGACGCTGTCGAGATCGGACACGGCCACGCGCAGGGCGGAGCGCAACTTGTCCAGCCGGAAACCGGACAGTGCTTGCGGCCCGTGCAGTTGAAGCATGGCAGGCTTGATGCGACCCAGATTTATTTTAACTGCTCGTGCAGTAATGCCAGTATGCGATTCGAGGTTTCGGAGTTTTCCGGCGCACCGTCCTTGTTCAGTATGGTGATGCGCGTGGTGGCGCCTTCACCCGTCACGCTGACCAGATATTGCACGTTTTCCGTTTTCTTGTCGCTGTTGCCCCAGAATTTGAGCTTGCTCAAGTAGCCGTCCTTCTTTTCCTCCTTGAGAGGATCGGCATAGCGCACGTAATAGAGGCCGCGTGAACGGTCGCGGTCTTCCACCGTGAAGCCGACGCGGTCAAGCGCGATGCCGGTGCGGCGCCAGCCGCGCGAGAAGTCTTCGTCCAGGCTGAGGAAGCTGTTGCCCTGAGCATCGCGCGTGAGCTGGGCGTGCGGTGCGTCTTTCGCGCGCGCGAGCAGCGACTTTGCCTTTTGCTCGTCGACGCCGAAGAACACCGCCATGCGATTGAGCATTTCGATTTCCAGCTCCGGATCGGACGGGCGGCTTTGCCAGATGGTGGAGGTGCCCTGCACCACTTCTTCCACGCCGCGATGACTCAGGAAAAGCTCGGTGCTGTTGGAGTCTTTGCCGCGCTCCAGGCGTACGCGGTATTTGTCACGCGTGGCCGAGGAGTAGAGAGCGTCGAACACCTTGCTGATGACGGAGCGGATGGCGTCTTTCGGGATGTCGGCGCGGTTTTCCATCCAGTCGGTTTCCATGATGCCGATGCGCGGGTCTTCTTCCTTGATCAGAAATCCGTTCTGCAGAAAGAATTCACGCACCTTGGGCCAGACCGTTTCCGGCGCGCCCTCCATCACCAGCCAGCGTTTGTCGCCGTCACGTTCGAAACGGATGTTGCTTTGCTGGGGCAGCACGTTTTCGCTGTGCGCGACCTGCGATCCGCCGCGCTCATCGGTGTAGGAGGACAAGGTCGCGCTGCTTTTCGGGTCGATGTCGGGCACCGCCATGGTGTCGTCGATGGTGGACTTGGTGAGGTCCGGCGGCACTTCCAGCGCCGGCAGCGTCTGGCTCTTTTTGTACTCGGCCTTTTTCTCCGGCGAGATTTCGTCGAGCTTGTTGCTGATTGAACTGCATGCGCTTAAGAAAAGCAGGGCAACCCACAGTAAGCTGGAAACAGAATTACGCATAAACGACATATTCATTAACCTATGCTATCAAACGGATATCGGCTTGTTGCAGTGCGCGCCGCACACGCGGGTGGCTGGGTGGCGACAAGGGCGTGAGCGGAAGCCGGATGCCGGGCGGGATCAGACCCATCTGGTGGAGTGCCCACTTGACCGGAATCGGGTTGGACTCGATGAACAGCTCCTGGTGCAGCGGCATGAGCCGCTGATTGATCGCATCGGCCTGCGTCCGGTCGCCGCGTAATGCGGCGGCGCACATCTCGTGCATGAGCCGCGGCGCCACATTGGCGGTGACCGAGATTACACCCCTGCCGCCCATCAGTATCAACTCCATGGCGGTGGCGTCATCACCTGCATACAAGTCCATTTTATCACCACAGCGGTCAAGAATCTCGCGCGCGCGCGCAATATTGCCGGTGGCCTCCTTGACGCCGATGATGTTGGAAACGGCGGCGAGGCGGGCCACGGTCTCCGGCAGCAGGTCGCAGGCGGTGCGCCCCGGCACGTTGTAGAGGATTTGCGGTATCGGCACGGCCTCGGCCACCGCCTTGTAATGCAGGTAGAGGCCCTCCTGCGTGGGCTTGTTGTAGTAGGGGGTGACCAGCAGGCAGGCGTCGGCGCCGCCCTGCAGGGCGCAGCGCGTAAGCCGGATCGCCTCGCTGGTGGCGTTCGCGCCCGTGCCCGCAATGACGGGTATGCGCCCGCGCACCCGTTCGACGACTTCGCGGATCAGCGCGCAGTGTTCGTCCTCGTCGAGTGTGGCGGATTCGCCCGTGGTGCCGACCGCGACGATGGCGTCGGTGCCGTTTTCGATGTGAAATTCGATCAGCCGCGCCAGGCTGTCATGGTCCAGTGCGCCGTCGGACGACATCGGGGTCACCAAGGCCACCATGCTGCCGTGAAACATCAGGATTCTCCGTACTACCCGATAAGTAATGCTGTGAGGCCCATTATGGGCTTTTTCGGCCTGTTTTCAGTCACCTGCCGGAAGCGGGCATGGTACTTGCTCCCCTATTGTATGACAAGCTGCCGGCATGCGAAGATGATGCGGTTTAGGGGTCCGGAAGGCAGTTTAAGGCGACCCGCGAGGGGTGATGAAACCGCATGGCCATATCATCGTCCAATGTGAAATTTAAGTTGAGCGGGCTGACGCGCCGTCTGGTGCAGGATGGGCTGCTCACTGAAGTGCTTGCGCAGCAGGCCTACGAGCAGGCGCTCAAGGCGCAAGCCCCGCTCGTCTCCTGGCTGGTAGAGAACAATATCCTCAGCAGCCGCGTGGTTGCCAATGCAGCGTCGCAGGAGTTCGGTGTGCCGCTGCTGGACCTTGCCGCCGTCGATATGGAGCATGCCCCCACTGCCCTGGTGGCGGAAAAGCTGGTGCGCAAGCATCATGCGCTGCCCCTCTTCAAGCGCGGCAGCCGGTTGTTTCTCGCCATGTCCGATCTCACCAATCTCCAGGCGCTGGATGAGATAAAGTTCCACGCCGGCCTCAGCACTGAAGCGGTGCTGGTGGAGGAAGACAAGCTCGCCCAGGCCATCGAAAAGGCCATGGCCGCGCGCGATACGTCGATGAGCGCGCTGAGCGGATCCGACGTCGATGACCTTAATCTGGAAATCACCGGCGGCGATGAAGACCTCGCTGCTGCCGACGGCGCTGCCGCCGATATCGACGATACCCCCGTGGTGCGCTTTGTGAACAAGGTGTTGCTCGACGCGATCAATAAAGGGGCGTCCGATGTCCACTTTGAGCCCTATGAAAAAATCTACCGTGTGCGCTTCCGTCAGGACGGCGTGCTGCGCGAGGTGGCGGCGCCGCCGGTGGTCCTCGCACCCCGTCTGGCCGCGCGCCTCAAGGTGATGTCGCGGCTCGATATCTCCGAGCGCCGCGTGCCGCAGGACGGACGCATGAAGATGCGGCTGTCCGCAAACCGCGCCATCGACTTCCGCGTCAGCAGTTGCCCTACCCTGTACGGCGAGAAGATCGTGCTGCGTATCCTGGATCCTGCCACGGCAAAACTCGGCATCGATGCGCTGGGCTATGAAGAGGATCAAAAAAAGCTGTTCATGGATGCGATCCATCGTCCCTACGGCATGGTGCTGGTCACCGGCCCCACCGGCAGCGGCAAGACCGTGTCGCTCTACACCGCGCTCAATATCCTGAACACCGAGGACCGCAACATCTCCACCTGCGAAGACCCGGTGGAAATCAACCTGCCCGGCATCAACCAGGTCAACGTCAACCCCAGGGCGGGACTCACCTTCGCCTCGGCGCTCAAGGCCTTTCTGCGCCAGGACCCGGACATCATCATGGTGGGCGAGATTCGTGACCTGGAAACCGCCGAGATCGCCATCAAGGCGGCGCAGACCGGCCACATGGTGCTCTCCACTCTGCACACCAACGACGCGCCACAGACCTTGAGCCGGTTGGCCAACATGGGTGTGGCGCCGTTCAATATCGCCTCGGCGGTTTCGCTCATCATCGCGCAACGTCTGGCGCGCCGCTTGTGCAATCAATGCAAAAAGCCGCTGACCATCCCGCGCGAGGCGCTGCTGAAGGAAGGTTTCAAGGAGGCCGATCTCGCCAACATCAAGCTCTATGGGCCGGTGGGTTGCGACCAGTGCGCCGACGGCTACAAGGGGCGCGTGGGCATCTACCAGGTGATGCCGGTGACGGAGGCCATCGGGCGCATCATCATGGAGGGCGGCAACGCGATGCAGATCGCCGACCAGGCGAAAAAAGAGGGTGTCGCCGATCTGCGCGAGTCGGGGCTGAAAAAGGCGCGCCTGGGCATTACCAGCCTGGAGGAGATCAACCGTGTCACCAATGAATAACCCTTATGGCTGAGAAAGCGGCGCGAAAAATCGATACCTTCGTCTGGGAGGGCACCAACAAACAGGGCGCGCGCGTCAAGGGTGAACTGCAAGGGGCGAATCTCACGCTGGCCAAGGCCGATCTGCGCCGCCAGGGCATCAGTCCGCTCAAGGTTAAAAAGAAGCCTGTGCCGCTGTTCGGCAAGCGCAAGAAGAGGGTCACGCCCAAGGACATCGCCGTCTTCAGCCGGCAGCTTTCCGTCATGATCGCCGCCGGCGTGCCGCTGGTGCAGTCCTTCGAGATTGTAGGACGCGGGCATGAAAATCCCACCATGCAGGAACTCCTGCTCAGCATCAAGAACGACGTGGAGGGCGGCAGTTCGCTGGCCGAGGCGCTGGAGAAACATCCGCTGCAGTTCGACGAGCTTTACGTCAACCTGGTGCGCGCCGGTGAACAGGGCGGCATCCTCGAAGCCTTGATGAACAAGATTGCCGTCTATAAGGAAAAGACCGAGGCGATCAAGGGCAAGATCAAGAAGGCGCTGTTTTACCCCACTGCGGTGCTGGTGGTGGCGTTCATCATCACCGCCATTCTGCTCATCTTCGTGATTCCGCAGTTCGAGTCGTTGTTCCAGGGCTTCGGCGCCGACCTGCCCGCGCTCACTAAAATGGTCATCAATCTCTCCGCTATTTTCCAGAAATGGTGGTGGCTGATTTTCGGCGGCCTGGGCGGCGCCATCTACGCGCTCATCGAGGCGAAAAAGCGCTCCAAGGCGATGCAGCATTTCTTTGACCGCATGCTGCTCAAGCTTCCGGTCATCGGTGCGATTCTCAACAAGGGTGCGATCGCGCGTTTTGCGCGTACGCTCTCCACCATGTTCGCCGCCGGCGTGCCGCTGGTGGAGGCGATGGAGTCGGTCGCGGGCGCCGCCGGCAACATCGTTTATTCCGACGCCATCCTGCGCATACGCGACGAGGTCTCCACCGGTACGCAGTTGCAGCAGGCGATGCGCAATGCCGACCTGTTTCCCAACATGGTGGTGCAGATGGTGGCCATCGGCGAGGAGGCGGGCTCGCTCGACACCATGCTCGCGAAGGTGGCCGATTTCTACGAGGAAGAAGTGGATAATATGGTGGACTCGCTCTCCAGCCTGCTCGAGCCCATGATTATGGCCATCCTCGGCGTGCTGGTGGGCGGTCTCGTGATCGCCATGTACCTGCCGATCTTCAAAATGGGGTCGGTAGTTTGAAAACAGATACAAGAGAAAAGAGGCAAGAGAAAAGATTTCTCCTTGACAGTGCGCCGATACTTTTCTCTTTTCTCTTGCCTCTTTTCTCTGTGCGCCAGTGATTGACACCCTCCAGACGCTTCCCTGGTTATTTATCTTGTCTGCAGGCGTACTAGGCCTGATAGTCGGCAGTTTTTTGAATGTCGTTATCCATCGCCTGCCGCAGATGATGCAGCGCGACTGGCAGGCTCAATGCCGGGAGCTGCTGGCACTGCCCGGTGAGTCCGATGAGCCCACCGCTCCGCCGCGTTTCAGCCTCGTCACACCACGCTCGCGTTGCCCGCATTGCGGGCACGGCATCACGGCGCTGGAAAACATCCCGCTGGTGAGTTATCTCGTGCTGAAGGGAAAATGCTCGGCGTGCGGCGCGCGCATCTCGCCGCGTTATCCGGTGGTCGAGTTGCTGACCGCCGTACTGTCCGTGGCGGTCGCCGCGCACTTTGGCTTTGGCTGGATGAGCGTGGCGGCGCTGCTGCTCACCTGGTGCTTGATTGCGCTCACCTTCATCGACCTCGATCATCAACTGCTGCCGGACTCGATCACGCTGCCGCTGTTATGGGGCGGTCTGCTGCTCAGTCTGGGCGGCGTGTTCGTGGACAGCCAGACGGCGATCATCGGCGCGGCGGCGGGTTATCTCAGCCTGTGGACGGTGTACTGGCTGTTCAAGCTGCTCACCGGCAAGGAAGGCATGGGGCAGGGCGATTTCAAACTGCTTGCGGTATTCGGCGCGTGGCTCGGCTGGCAGGCGTTGCCGTTAATCATTCTGCTCTCGTCGCTGGTGGGTGCGCTGGTGGGGATTTCCCTGATGCTGTTCCGCGGCCACCAGCGCGATACCCCGATTCCGTTCGGGCCCTACCTTGCCGCCGCCGGCTGGATCGCCCTGCTCTGGGGCGCGCCGCTGACGCAGGCCTATTTGAATTTCTTCGGATAGGGCGCCCGATCATGTATCGCGTCGGTCTCACCGGCGGCATAGGCAGCGGCAAGTCCACGGTCGCGCATTGGTTCAGCGCGCTGGGCGTGCCGGTGATCGACGCCGACGACATCGCGCACGAACTGGTGGTGCCGGGTGCGCCTGCACTGGCGCGTATCGCGCAGCTGTTCGGGGGCGAGGTGCTGGAGGCCGGCGGCGCGCTCGACCGTGCCGCGCTGCGCCGCATCGTGTTCGCCGATGCAGCGCGGCGCAAACAACTGGAGGCCATCCTGCACCCGCTGATCCGCGCCGAGATGGAGGCGCGCGTGGAGCGGCTGGCTGCGGCCTACTGCGTGCTGTGTATCCCGCTGTTGCTGGAGACGGGCCAGGCGCGGGAGGTCGAGCGCGTGCTGGTGGTCGATGCGCCGCATGCGCTCCAATACCAGCGCCTGATGGCGCGAGGCCTCGGTGTGGCGGAGATCGCCGCCATCCTGCGCGTCCAGGCCGGCTGGCGTGAGCGTCTCGCGGCGGCACATGACGTGATCGAAAATGACCGCGATCTTGATCACGTGGAAAAGCGGGTGCGCGCGCTGCACGAGAGCTATCTGCAGCTGGCCCGCGCCGGGCGCAAATAGCAATTGCCAGCACTGTTTAAGTACTACACAATAGTCCGAATTTTCAGTGGCGATGGTGATGGCGTCAGAAAAAATTACCTACGAGCAGCCGCTTAACGAAAAGATACGCACCTTTCTGCGGCTCGAATTCCTGTTTCTCCAGGCGCAGCATGACCTGGAAGGAATCACGGAATGGGACAGCCGCGCCGCGCTGTCCGGTCTGATTGAAATTCTCAATGTGTGCGGCCGCACCGACCTCAAGACAGAACTTTTACGCGAACTTGACCGTCACGGCATCATGCTGGCGCGTCTTGAGCAGGTGCCGGAAGTCGATCAGGTACGGCTGAGGGAGGTGCTGAGCGAAGTGGATGTGCTCATCGATAACTTGCACGCCACCAGTGGCCAGTTCGGTCAATCGCTGCGTAACAACGAATTCATCAGCAGCATCCGTCAGCGCAGCACCATACCCGGCGGACTGTGTGATTTCGATCTGCCCGCCTATCATTACTGGTTGCAGCGTCCCGCCAAGGAGCGCCTTGCGGATCTGCACGAATGGCTGGCCCCGCTCGAGCCGATGCGGCTCGCCATCGACGTCATCCTGCGGCTCACGCGCGAGAGCGCCTCACCCACGCAGGAGGTCGCCCCGGCCGGCTTCTTCCAGCGTTCGCTTGACCAGGATACGCCCTGCCAACTGGTGCGCGTCGCGGTACCCGCGAGCCTGCCGTACTATCCTGAGATCAGCGGCGGCAAGCATCGCTTCACGGTACGCTTTCTCGCGCCAGTGACCGACGGGCGCACGGTACAGGCCACCGAAGACGTGGAGTTTGATCTTACCTGCTGTCTGACGTGAGCCGCGCAAAGACCATCGCCTGCCCCACCTGCGGCAAGGATGTCGTGTGGGCCAAGGACAATCCCTGGCGGCCATTCTGCAGCGAGCGTTGCAAGCTGATCGACCTCGGCGCCTGGGCGAACGAGTCCTATCGCGTCCCGGACGCAGAGCAGCCGCCGAAGGAAGATAGCTCAGAGTAAGCGCGCGATGATGTGCTCAGGCTGCGCCGCATCCCACACCGTACTCAGCATCGAGCAACACCGCCTTGGTCGCTCCCGGCGTCCTGCCTCGAGAATCGCCGCAACGGCAACGTGCTGGTATGGGGTGGTGGTTTTCACATCCGTGATGCGCCCGTCACAGACGGGCTTGTGTGCGCAGTAGTTTTTCCATCTCGTCTGCGGGCAGGGGGCGGCTGAAATAGTAACCCTGATAATCGTCACAGTTCAGTGACTCCAGCTGGGCAAGCTGCTCCTTGTTTTCCACGCCTTCCGCCGTCACCTTCAATTGCAGGCCCCAGGCCATGGCGATGATGGCGGTGACTATCGCCACATCGTCCGGGTTGGTGCTGATGTTGCGTATAAAGAATGGGTTGATCTTGACCCGGCTCACTGCGCAGCGTTTGAGAGAAGCGAGACTGGAGTAGCCGGAGCCGAAGTCGTCAATGCTGATCTGCACCCCCAGTGCGCTCAGCCGCTGCAGCATGCCGATGGCTTCTTCGCTGTGGCTGATGATAACGCTTTCGGTGATCTCCAACTCCAGGTAGCGCGGGTCGAGACCGGTTGCCTGCAAGGCATGCAGGATCGTCTTGAGTAAATCCCCTTGCCGGAACTGGCGCGCGGAGAGGTTGACCGCTACCGGCAGCGGCGGCAGGCCCGCCGCCTGCCAGGCCCTGTTCTGCGCACAGGCAGTGTGCAGTACCCATTCCCCAATGGGATCGATCAGGCCGATGGCTTCCGCGAGCGGGATGAATTGATCCGGCGCTACCGACCCGAGTACATCATGGTGCCAGCGGATCAAGGCCTCAAGACCCACTATCCTTCCACTTTTTATTTCAATCTGCGGCTGATAATGCAGCGTGAACTCACTGCGCGCCAATGCCGAACGCAGTCCGGTTTCGATATCCGATTGGTGCGTGGTCTGGGTGTGTATCTGTTCGGTGTAAAACTGAAAGTTTCCGCCGCCTTTGCGTTTGGCATGGTACATGGCGATGTCGGCATTTCTGAGCAGGGTGTTGGCGTCCTGTGCATCGCGTGGATAAAGCGCAATGCCGATGCTGGGCATGATGAACAGTTCGCGCTCATTCACAATGAACGGCTGGGTAAAGATGTCCACAACCTTTTGTGCCACAGCGGCGGCAGTTTCGGCGCCACCGATGTTTTCGAGGACCATGGTGAATTCGTCGCCCCCCAGCCTGGCGATGGTGTCCACTTCGCGCAGCCCTTGCTGGAGACGGTTCGCAACCGCCACCAGCAGACGGTCTCCGGTGTCATGCCCGAACGTGTCGTTGATCTCCTTGAAGCGGTCCATGTCGAGCAGCAGCAGCGCGAGCATTTTCTCATTGCGGTCGATGCGCGCCATGGCCTGCGTCAGGCGGTCGTGGAACAGCGTACGGTTGGGTAGATCGGTGAGGGTATCGTAGGAGGCGAGGTGGGCCAGGCGTTCCGCGGATTGCTCGCGCTCGGCGATGAGGGCCGTCAGTACCGCATTGTCGCGCTCCAGTTCAAATGCACGTTGGGAGCGCTGCTTGAGCAGTCCTGTCATGACGGCAATGAGCGGCGTGGCCGCGGCCCAGACCAGCACACGCAACAGGTTCTCGTGCGTGTAGTGAAACGGTTCGCCCGGGATCGAAAAAAACCAGGCGAAATACAGCCACGCGATGGCGGCGCTCAACAGCCCGGAGCGCACTCCTCCGTGAAAAGCGGAATACACCACAGTGATGAGCAGAATGGCGGGCGGATTGGGAACCGGAAAAAATGTGCGCGCGAAGACTGCAAGCAACGCCACCGTGAGCAGGCTGAGCAGCGGCCCGAGGCAACTGGTTTTGAAGACCGTCAGTATCTTGTCCGGGTTCATGGTGCTCCCCGTGTACTGTCGCTCTCAAGGCTTGAGAGTCCGGCACTCCAGCTTGAGGAGGCTTCAGAAGCATAATGCACCAACAGGTGCGGGAAAGCTACAGCCTCAGGTGCGGTACTCCGCGTTGATGCGCACGTAGTCGTAGGAGAAATCGCAGGTCCATATGGTGCTGGCATGCGACCCTCGCGCGAGATCGACGTGGATGGTAATTTCACTCTTGCGCATGATGTCCTGGCCGCGCTTTTCTGCATAGTCCGGTGCGCGCCCGCCGTCATGCACGATGCACACGTCATCGAGGTGCAGCGTGATGCGTGCAAGATCAAGGCCGGCAATGCCGGCGCGGCCCACGGCGGCAAGGATACGCCCCCAGTTGGGATCGCTGGCAAAAAATGCGGTCTTCACCAGTGGCGAGTGCGCGATGGCGTAGGCGACGGCATTGCACTCCTGTTCGCTCGCGCCGCCGTTGACGCGCACGGTGATGAATTTGGTGGCGCCTTCGCCATCGCGCACGATCAGTTGCGCGAGTTCGCTGCACACCTGCGTGATCGCGTCGCACAAAGGGCGATAGGCCGGATGGGCCACGTGGTCGATGCGTGCCAGCGCACTTTTGCCGGTGGCGATCAGCACGCAGGCGTCGTTGGTGGAGGTGTCGCCGTCTACCGTGATGCGGTTGAATGAAACTCCGGCGGCGTCTTTGAGGCACTGCTGCAGAACATCCTGCGCGACGCCGGCATCGGTGGCGATAAAGGCGAGCATGGTCGCCATGTCGGGCCGGATCATGCCGGAGCCCTTGGCGATGCCGGTGATGGTGACGGTGCTGCCCTCAATGTCAATTTTGCGCGAGACACCCTTCGGCACGGTATCGGTGGTCATGATGCCGTGCGCGGCATCCTCCCAGCCTGCGTCACTCAGTGCGGCATACGCCCCGGGCAGGCCATGCACAATTTTCTCCACCGGCAGCGGTTCGCCGATCACGCCGGTGGAGAAGGGCAGCACTTCGTCGTTCTTGCAATGCGCGAGCTGCGCCAGTGCGGAACAGCACGTTGCTGCGTCATGCAGGCCCTGCGCGCCGGTGCCCGCGTTGGCGTTGCCGGTGTTGATGAGCAGGTAGCGCGGCGCCGTTTGCGCCAGATGCTTGCGCGCGATTGTGACCGGAGCGGCGCAGAAGGCGTTTTGGGTGAACACGGCGGCGCAGCTCGCGCCCGCGTCAATCTCCATGACGACCAGATCGCGCCGCCCCGGTTTTTTGATGCTGGCGGCGGCGGTGCCGAGACGGATGCCGTGCGCCGGGTGCAGGTGCGGCAAGGGCTTAACGTTTACTGCCATGATTACAGAGGGCCCGGAAGCTGAATCAGGCCAGCCTGCCGTGACACTGCTTGTACTTTTTGCCCGAGCCGCAGGGGCAGGGATCGTTGCGTCCCACCTTGCGCTCGCTGCGCACGAAAGGTGTGGCCGGCTCGGCGCTGCCGTCGGCAGCAGGCGCGGCTTCGGCATCAGCCGCAAGCGCGCTCGCTGAAAGCGCACTCATTGGGGCGTGCTGGAACTGCATGTTGGTGGCTTCACGCCGCTGCTGCTCGATCATGCGCACGTCTTCTTCGGCACGCACCTGCGCGGTGCAGATCAGGCGTGTGACTTCGTGCTTGATGCGTTCCAGCAGATCCGCAAACAACTCGAACGACTCGCGCTTGAATTCCTGTTTCGGATTTTTTTGCGCGTAGCCGCGCAGATGAATGCCCTGGCGCAGATAATCCATGGCGGCAAGATGATCCTTCCAGAACCCGTCCAGCACCTGCAGCATGACGGCCTTTTCGAGGTGGCGCATGACGCCGCTGCCGATGGCGGCCTCGCGCGCCTTCATGGTGCGCTCGATCTCGTCGTGAATACGGCTGCGCAGGATTTCCTCGTGCAGAGTGTCGTCGCTCTTGAGCCATTCACCAACGGGCAGCGCCATGCCGAGTTCGGCCTTCAGCGCGGCCTCCAGGCCGGGGATGTCCCACTGTTCTTCGAGGCTCGCGCGCGGCATGTGGGCGTCGATGATGCCGTCAATCACATTGCCGCGGATGACGGTGATGGTCTCGGATATGTCCTCGCTGTCCATCAGTTCATTGCGCTGTTCGTAAACCACCTTGCGCTGATCGCTTGCCACATCGTCGTATTCCAGCAATTGCTTGCGGATATCGAAGTTGCGGCCTTCCACCTTGCGCTGTGCGTTTTCGATCGCCTTGGTGACCCACGGGTGCTCGATCGCCTCGCCTTCGTTCATGCCGAGCTTTTGCATCAGCCCGGCCACGCGCTCGGAGGCGAAGATGCGCATCAGGTTGTCTTCGAGCGAGAGATAAAACCGGCTCGAACCCGGATCACCCTGGCGCCCGGAGCGTCCGCGCAACTGGTTGTCGATGCGGCGCGACTCGTGACGCTCGGTGCCGATGATGTGCAGGCCGCCGCTCGCGAGGACTTCGTCATGGCGTACCTGCCACTCTGCGCGCAGGCGTTTTACAGTCGCCTCGTCCGGATTTTCGAGCGCAGCGAGTTCCGCCTCCAGACCGCCGCCCAACACGATGTCGGTGCCGCGCCCCGCCATGTTGGTGGCGATGGTCACCGTGCCCGGCCGTCCGGCCTGCGCCACGATCTCCGCTTCCTTTTCATGAAACTTGGCATTCAGCACCTGATGCTTGATGCCCTCGTTGTCGAGCAGGCGCGACAGGTGCTCGGAGGTTTCAATGGATGCCGTACCCACCAGCACGGGCTGGCGGCGCGCCTGGCACTCCTTGACGTCCTTGATGATCGCGTTGAATTTTTCACTCGAGGTGAGATACACGAGATCGCCGTAATCCTTGCGCACCATCGGCTTGTGCGTCGGGATCACGATCACTTCGAGATTGTAAATCTGCTGGAATTCGTAGGCCTCGGTGTCCGCCGTGCCGGTCATGCCCGAGAGTTTTTTGTAGATGCGGAAATAATTCTGGAACGTGATCGAGGCGAGCGTCTGGTTTTCGCTCTGGATCGCCACGCCTTCCTTGGCCTCCACCGCCTGGTGCAACCCCTCCGACCAGCGCCGCCCCGGCATGGTGCGCCCGGTAAATTCATCGACGATGATGATCTGGTTGTCCTTGACGATGTACTCCACGTTGCGCTGGAATAGCGCGTGCGCGCGCAGCGCGGCGTGCAGATGATGCATGAGCATGATGTTGGCGCTGTCATACAGGCTCTCGTTCTCGCGCAGGATGCCGACCTCCGCCAGCAGCTCCTCGACGTGCTGGTGGCCCTGCTCCGAGAGCAGTACGTGGCGCTCCTTTTCATCGACCAGATAGTCGCCCGGTGCATCCTCTTTTTCCTGGCGCGTGAGGCGCGGGATGAGCAGGTTGATTTTTTGATACAGATCCGAGCTGTTTTCCGTGGCGCCGGAGATGATGAGCGGGGTGCGCGCCTCGTCGATCAGGATCGAGTCCACCTCGTCAATAACAGCGTAATGCAGGCCGCGCTGCATGCGTTCGCTGCGCGCAAACGCCATGTTGTCGCGCAGGTAGTCGAAGCCGAATTCGTTATTGGTGCCGTAGGTGATGTCGGCGCCATAGGCGGCGCGCTTCTCTTCCCCGTTCATGCCCGGCACCACCACGCCGGTGGTGAGGCCGAGAAATTCGTACAGCTTGCCCATCCAGCGCGCATCGCGCCGGGCGAGGTAATCGTTCACCGTGACGACATGCACGCCCTTGCCGGGCAGGGCGTTGAGGTAGGCGGCGAGCGTGGCGACCAGGGTCTTGCCTTCGCCGGTGCGCATCTCGGCGATCTTGCCGTCATTGAGCACCATGCCACCGATCAACTGC
The DNA here is from genome assembly GCA_030655395.1 of Gammaproteobacteria bacterium. Classification (GTDB taxonomy): domain Bacteria; phylum Pseudomonadota; class Gammaproteobacteria; order SURF-13; family SURF-13; genus JAQBXX01. The sequence continues at coordinate 64,529 of JAURVQ010000033.1, forward strand.
ACATCGAAGTGACGCATGTTGAGCGCACGCTTGCCGGCCTCGCGCACGGTGGCGAAGGCCTCGGGCAGCAGGGCCTCGAGGGTTTCACCCTGCGCCAGACGCGCGCGAAATTCAGCGGTCCTGGCGGAGAGCGCCGCATCCGGCAGGGACGCGACCTTGGCCTCGAGGGCATTGATCTGCTCCACCAGTTTATAGGTGCGTTTGATCAGCCGTTCGTTGCGGCTGCCGAAGATTTTACTTAACAGTTTACTGGCCATAATTTGGATGGGAGATGCCGAGCCTCGTCGCTGCTACCGTAGCTCGTCTCGGGGTTTCTCGACGGGTTTTTGGTGGGGGAGTATAGTACTACGTCGAAGCATCATGCGCATTTTTTTAGAGACGACCGTGACATTACCGCGCCATTTTAAGGACTTGCTGGGCGATACCACTCTGGCGCGGCTTACGCGCCATGCCCGGCGCCTGCAGCGTGCCACGGAGGTGCTGCATGCGTGTCTCGGTGCGCCGGCCAACGCGCATTGTGTGGTGGCCAATGTGCGCGACGATGTGATGGTGATACATACCGATTCGCCCGCGTGGGCGGCCAAGCTGCGTTTTCAGGTGGGGACATTGCTCAGGCAGTTCAGACAGCAGGAGGGCTTTGCCGCACTGCGCACCATCCATATCAAGGCCTTTCCTGCGAGTGTCACCCCGGCGCAACGGGGCTGAGAGACAGGTCGGGCTACCCCGCCGCCACCGGCTGCATGAAGGAGATCGGCGCCTGGCGTGCGTCGTCGAAGGTGACGAGTTCCCACGCGCTTTCGTCGGCGGTGAGTGTGCGCAGCAGCCGGTTGTTCAGCTCATGACCGGATTTGTGGCCGCTGAAGGCGCCGATCAGGCTGCGTCCGAGCAGATACAGGTCACCGATGGCATCCAGTATCTTGTGCTTCACGAATTCGTCTTCGTAGCGCAGACCGTCTTCGTTCAGAATGCGGTAATCGTCCATCACGATGGCGTTATCAAGGCTGCCGCCCAGTGCCAGGCCCTTTTCGCGCAGCAGTTCCACGTCGCGCATGAAGCCGAAGGTGCGTGCGCGGCTCACCTCTTTTACGAACGAGGTGGTGGAGAAGTCGATGGCGGCCTCGCGGTGGCTGTCCTTGAACAGGGGGTGGTTGAAGTCGATGCTGAAGGACACCTTGAAGCCGTTGAACGGCTCGAAGCGCGCCCACTTGTCGCCGTCCTCCACCGTCACCGTGCGCTTGATGCGGATGAAGTGCTTGGGGGCGTTCTGCTCTTCGATGCCGGCGGACTGAATCAGGAATACAAACGGCCCGGCGCTGCCATCCATGATGGGCACCTCGGACGCGCTCAGGTCGATGTAGGCGTTATCCACGCCGAGGCCCGCGAGTGCCGACAACAGGTGTTCGACCGTGGAGATGCGCACGTTGCCGCGCACCAGGGTAGTCGACAGGCGGGTGTCGCCGACGTTTTCCGGGCGTGCCGGAATCTCGACCGGGATCGGCAGATCAATGCGGCGGAATACGATGCCGGTGTTTACGGCAGCGGGCCGTAATGTGAGGTAAACCTTTTCACCGGTGTGCAGGCCAACGCCCGTGGCCCTGATGACATTTCTCAGCGTGCGTTGTTTTATCATTATTCCCCATTTCCCTTGCGTCAGGGGTGGTTCTAAGCCGACCAGTGCGGATGCTAGCACATCAAAACACCCCTTGCCTAGCCCTTTGCCCTGTTCATTCGCAGTGCAAGTCCATGATAGTTCTGGATTTCGCCCTGCTGCGGCGCGGCGTAACTACCTCCGGGCAGGGCGCGATACCATTAATTAGCGACGCTCACACCTGTTACTTTAGTCCGCCTGACGGCGCAGAAAGGCCGGGATGTCGAGGTAGTCGAGGCTGCTGTCCCCGCCGCTGGCGAAGCGTTCGCCGCCGACGGCCTGGTTGCGGATCACCGTGGGGCGCTCGAGCTGGCCGTAATCCACCACCGGGCTGGTATTTTTTTGCACCAGGCGGACGGGGCGTTCTTCGCTCTTGGCATTGCGCTGGCCGAGACCGGTGGCCACGACGGTGACGCGCATCTCGTCGCTCATCTCCGGGTCGAGCACCGTGCCCACCACGACGGTGGCGCTCTCCGAGGCGAGATCCTTCACCGTGGTGCCCACCTCCTCGAATTCACCGATGGACATGTTGAGGCCGGCCGTCACGGTCACCAGGATGCCGCGCGCACCCGCCAGGCTGATGTTTTCCAGCAGCGGGCTGGCGATGGCCGCCTCTACTGCGTTGCGTGCCCGGTTTTCGCCGCTGGCTACGCCGGAGCCCATCATCGCCATGCCCATCTCCGACATCACGGTGCGCACGTCGGCGAAGTCCACGTTGATGAGGCCGGGGCGGGTGATGAGTTCGGCGATGCCCTGCACCGCACCGAGCAGCACGTTGTTGGCCGCCTTGAAGGCCTCGAGCAGGCTGATGTTCTTGCCCAGCACGGTGAGCAGTTTTTCATTCGGGATGGTGATGAGTGAATCCACATACTGGCTCAATTCCTTAATGCCGTTCTCCGCGATCAGCATGCGCTTGCTGCCTTCGAACGGGAACGGCTTGGTGACCACGGCCACGGTGAGGATGCCGAGCTCTTTTGCGATCTGCGCCACCACCGGTGCCGCACCGGTGCCGGTGCCGCCGCCCATGCCGGCCGTGATGAAGATCATGTCCGCGCCTTCGATGACCTCGATGATGCGGTCACGGTCTTCCACGGCGGACTGACGCCCGATGTCCGGGTTGGCGCCGGCGCCGAGACCCTTGGTGATCGCGCCGCCCAGTTGCAGCACGGTGCGCGCCGAGGTGTTTTTGAGCGCCTGCGCGTCGGTGTTGGCGCAGATGAAGTCTACGCCCTCGATGTTGGCCTGCACCATGTGTTCCACCGCGTTGCCGCCGCCGCCGCCCACGCCGATCACCTTGATGACTGCGTTTTGCGTAAAGGTATCGATTAATTCAAACATTGTATTGCTCCTATGTGATTCGTGATTCGTTCATAAAAGGGGCTGGGATCTAGGGGCTAGGGGCTAAAGTGCTTTTCCCCAGTCCCCAGTCTCTAGTCCCTGCCTTCAAAAATTTCCCTGGAACCAGCTTTTCATCCGCTCCAGGACGCCCTTGGCGCCCTTGATTCTTCTTCCCGCTTTGTAACCGTCGTGATGGCGCTGGCCGAACAGCAGCAGGCCGACGCCGGTGGCGTAAATCGGATTGCGCACCACGTCTACCAGGCCACCGATGTACTGCGGCAGGCCGAGGCGTACCGGCATGTGGAAGATTTCCTCGGCGAGTTCGACCCCGCCTTCTATCTTCGACGTGCCGCCGGTGAGCACGATGCCGGCCGCGATCAGGTCCTCGAAGCCGCTGCGGCGCAGTTCCGCCTGCACCAGCGTGAACAGTTCTTCCAGCCGCGGCTCGACCACTTCCGCCAGCGTCTGGCGCGCGAGCCTGCGCGCCGGGCGGTCGCCTACGCTCGGCACCTCGATGGTCTCGTCGGCCTGCGCGAGCTGAGTCAGCGCGCAGGCGTATTTGATCTTGATCTCTTCCGCGAATTGCGTCGGCGTGCGCAGCGCCACCGCGATGTCGTTCGTCACCTGGTCGCCGGCGATGGGGATGACGGCGGTGTGACGGATCGCACCGCCGGTGAACACCGCGATGTCGGTAGTGCCGCCGCCGATGTCCACCAGGCATACGCCGAGTTCTTTTTCATCTTCGGTGAGCACTGCGGCGCTGGAGGCGAGTTGTTCGAGGATGATGTCGTCCACCTCAAGGCCGCAGCGGCGCACGCA
>JAURVQ010000044.1 GCA_030655395.1 Gammaproteobacteria bacterium
ACATATTGATTTATTTGGTGCCCGGGGCCGGAATCGAACCGGCACAGCCGTGAGGCCGAGGGATTTTAAGTCCCTTGCGTCTACCAATTTCGCCACCCGGGCTTTTTGAGAGAGTAAGGTGGAAGAGCAGTACAGCAAAAATTGACCTGCCAAAGCTTGTGCTTTGGAGTCTACCACAACGCCACCCGGGCTTTTTGAGAGAGGAGCATGTAAGAGCAGTACAGCAAAAATTGACCTGCCAAAGCTTGAGCTCTGGTGTCTACCACAACGCTACCCGGGCGATATGGCTGAAAGGAACTGCGCAAAACGAGGGAATGTTGGAGGCTGAGGTCGGAATCGAACCGGCGTACACGGCTTTGCAGGCCGCTGCATGACCACTCTGCCACCCAGCCGCGACGTCTAAAACCATCTAATCATGGAGCGGGAAACGAGATTCGAACTCGCGACCCCAACCTTGGCAAGGTTGTGCTCTACCACTGAGCTATTCCCGCACAAATGAAGCTCGCTATTGTAACCGCGGTGGCCCGGCTGTCAAGGTAAAGCGGCTGTCAGCCTGCCCTCAGGCTGTGCCAGGCGGTCCGCAAATAGACCACCATGGACCACAATGTAAGCCCCGCCGCCAGATACAGCAGCACTAGGCCTGCGCTGTAGATGGGCAGCCCCGCCAGAGGCTCCCGGTAGAGCAGGAACAGCAGCGCCAGCATCTGGGCGATGGTCTTGAATTTTCCTATCACCGACACCGCGACCGAGGTGCGTTTGCCGATCTCCGCCATCCATTCGCGCAATGCGGAAATGGTGATCTCGCGCCCGATAATCACGGCGGCGGGGATGGCGAGCCAGGGCGTGGGGTCGGCCTGCACCAGCAGCACCAGGGCGACGGCGACCATCAGTTTGTCCGCCACCGGGTCGAGAAACGTGCCGAGGGCGGACACTTGCCCGAGGCGGCGTGCGAGATAGCCGTCCAGCACGTCGGTAAAGGCCGCCAGCGCGAATATCGCGGCGGTGAGCATATGTGCTCCGCTGAATGGGAGATAGAAGGCCAGCACGAACACCGGGATCAGGCCGATGCGTACGAAAGTAAGGATATTGGGCAGATTCATGGGCACGCCCTAATGAAACACATCGTATATCTTCTGCGCAAGCTGTTTGCTGATGCCCGGCACGTGGCTGAGGTCTTCCACCCCGGCACGTGACACCCCTTGCAGCCCGCCGAACTGACTGAGCAGCTCGCGCCGGCGGCGCGGCCCGATGCCGGGAATGCCTTCCAGCGCGGACGTCGTGCGCGCCCTGCCCCGCTGTTTGCGGTGCCCGGTGATGGCAAAGCGGTGCGCTTCATCGCGCAGCTGTTGAATCAGGTGCAAGGCCGGTGCATCGGGTGGCAGCCTGAGCGGTGTGCGCCGGTGTGCCACGATCAGGGACTCCAGCCCCGCCTTGCGCCCTTCTCCCTTGGCTACGCCGACTATGGTCACGCCGGCTATCTGCAACTCCTCCAGCACACGCACGGCCTCGGTCACCTGCCCTCTTCCGCCGTCGATGAACAGGATGTCGGGGAGCACGCCGTCGCCCTGCATGAGTCTGGTATAGCGGCGTAACAAGACCTGCTGCATGGCGGCGTAGTCGTCGCCCGGCGTGATGCCTTCGATGTTGAAGCGCCGGTAGGCGGATTTAAGCGGGCCCTGGCTGTCAAACACCACGCACGAGGCCACCGTGGCCTCGCCTTGGGTGTGGCTGATGTCGAAACACTCGATGCGGCCGGGCGTGTGGTCAAGCTGTAATGCCGCGCGCAAGGCGTCTAAGCGTTCGTTCATGTGACCTTTGCTTGCCAGTTGTTGCGCCAGCGCATGCTCTGCATTGGTCAGCGCCAGCTGCAGCCAGCGTGCACGCGCGCCGCGCACGCGGCTCGAAATCGTCACGCGGCGCCCGGCCTTGCTGCTCAACGCCTGCTCCAGCAGGTCTCTGTCTTCCAGCGGTGGTTGGGTAATCATTGCGGCGGGGATGATCTGCTGTTCGTCGCCCGTGTGGCTGCCGAGATAATACTGCGGCATAAAGGCAGCCAGCATCTCGCTTGCGCTGGCGTCTTCCGGCAGGCGCGGAAAAAAGGCCTTGTTGCCGAGCGCGCGTCCGGCGCGGATAAAAAATACCTCCACGCATCCCACACCGTTTTGCACCCGGGCCGCGATCACATCGAGATCACCTTTCTCCCCACTGACGTATTGATGCTCCTGCACCTGGCGCAGGCTCGCAATCTGGTCGCGATAGTGTGCCGCCTGCTCAAAATCCCTTTGCTCCGCCGCCTTGTCCATGCGCGCCGCCAGCTCTCCGATCACCTCGGGGTTCTTGCCTTCCAGAAACATCACGGTATGGCGCACGTCCTCCGCGTAGCGCTCCTTGCTCACTACCCCCACACACGGCGCCGTACAACGCTTGATCTGATGTTGCAGGCACGGTCGCGAGCGGTTGCGAAAGAAGCTGTCCTCGCACTGACGCACCTGAAACAGCTTTTGCAGCAGATGCAGGCTCTCGCGCGCCGCGAGCGCACCCGGATACGGGCCGAAGTAGCGCCCCGCCACGCGCTTTGCGCCACGGTGCAGCGTGAGGCGCGGAAATTCGTGCTTGCTCGACAGAAAAATATAGGGATAGCTTTTGTCGTCGCGCAATAAAATGTTGTAGCGCGGCTTGAGCTGCTTGATGAGTGTGCTTTCCAGAATCAGTGCTTCGGTCTCCGTATGCGTAACGGTCATTTCGATATTGCGCACCTGCTCAACCAGGGCCTGTGTCTTGGCGGCATGCGGCGTGGCGGTGCGCGGCTGGAAATAACTGGCCAGACGCTTTTTCAGATTGCGCGCCTTGCCTACATACAACACCACACCCGCCTCATCGAGCATGCGGTAGACGCCCGGCCTGCCGGTCACGGTCTTGAGAAAGGCCTGCGGCTCGAATGATGAAGATGCGCGTGTCATGGGACTCAAACGGAATCGTTGGATGGCATGTTATTCGGGAACTTTACGACTTATAATCATCGCATTCTAATGGCGAGAATCAAAGCATGAAAATCGCAGCATCTGCCCTCCGTCCCAATGCCCTGATCGACTATCAGGGTCGGCTCTGGCGTATATCGAAGGTCGATCACGTCAAGCCCGGCAAGGGCGGGGCCTTCGCCCAGGTCGAGATGAAAGATATTGAGATGGGCACCAAGCTGAACGAACGTTTTCGCGCCGAAGACAAGGTGGATGAAATCGAGCTGGAAATGCGCAAGCTGACGTATTCTTATGAGGAAGGCGCCACGCTGGTATTTATGGACAGCGAGACCTTCGAACAGACCAGTGTACCGCGCGAGTTTCTTGAGCAACAAATCGGCTATCTGCTACCGAACACCGAGGTGCAGGCCAAGCTGTATAACGAACGGCTGATTTTCATCGAGCTGCCGTCCAATGTCGTGCTCGAGGTGGTAGAAGCCGATGCCGTGCTGAAAGGCCAGAGCGCGAACAGCTCCTACAAGCACGCGAAACTGGAGACGGGGATCAGCGTTCTGGTGCCGCCGTTTGTCGGCGTCGGCGACCGTATCAAGATCAATACCGGCAGCGGAGAGTATGTCGAGCGCGCCGGTTAAATAGTTTACTCATTAAGTCAGCAAGTAAATCTACACTTGCCGCTACGTCCCCGCCCCTTGTTTAGGGGGCGGGACAGGGTGGGGGGTATGTAAAACAGTGTATTTACTCAGGAGTCACATCATTTACGTTGTCGCCTTACTTTGTGACTCCTGAGTAATCAACCGCGTTTGTCGAAGTGTGTCTTGAGGTCATAACGATAGATGAAGCCCGGCAGCGCAAACACCATGAACAAAAAGAAACTGATGGCATAAAACTCCCAGTTTTGGCGATGGTAATCGCCGGTGAGCTTCAGCTCCAGCCCCAGGGCGATGAAGCCAATCACAAAATACAGCGTAAGCCACTCCAGTAGCCGTATCCAGGCACTCTTGACGCCACCCTTGGCCTGAAACACAAAGAACACGCGCTCGCTGAGCCACGGCAGATTGGCGGCAATCAGCGCGAGCGCAAGCAGCATCCAGACAAGGGCGGAAGTGGAGGCCATATCAGGGGTTAAGCGCTGTGACGCATAGAGTCAATAGTCCGCTGGGAAAAAGTCCGAGACCCAGTATCGCAAGGCCGTTGGCACTCATGGCGAGGCGCATGTCGAAGCCTGCCGCGAGCGGCGCCACATCATCGGGCTGGTCAAAATACATCAGTTTGATGATGCGCAGATAATAGTACGCGCCGATCACCGAGAATACCACCGCCAGCACCGCAAGCCACACCAGGTCGGCCTCGACCACCGCCTGCAGCACCGCAAGCTTGGCGTAAAAGCCCACTGTGGGCGGCACGCCCGCCATGGAAAACATCAGGATCAGCATCATGAAGGCGAACCACGGACTGCGCTGGTTGAGCCCCTTGAAATCCTCCAGCCGGTCG
>JAURVQ010000053.1 GCA_030655395.1 Gammaproteobacteria bacterium
CGCCGTGCTCGAATATCTCTCCGCCGTGGAGCAGGACGTGATCGAGAACGTGGACGACTTTCGCCGCCGCGAAGAATCGCCGGTCTCCATCATGGGTATTTCCGTAAGCGAGCGGCCTTCCTTCCACCGCTATCAGGTCAATGCGCTGGTGGATCACGGTGCGGCACATGGCGCGCCAATCGTGCCGGACGATAATCCGACCTACAACAACCTGCTGGGGCGCATCGAGCACATTTCCCAGCTCGGCGCACTGGTGACGAATTTCACCCTGATCAAGCCGGGTTCGTTGCACGCCGCCAATGGCGGCTACCTGTTGCTGGACGTGCACAAAGTGCTGTCGCAACCGTTCGTGTGGGAATCGCTGAAACGCGCACTCTATTCGCGCGAGATCCGTGTCGAGTCACTGGGGCAGATGTACAGCCTGATCAGCACGGTGTCGCTGGAACCCGAGCCCATCCCGCTGGATATAAAGGTCGTATTGTTCGGTGACCGGCTGTTCTATTATTTGCTGTGTGAATATGATCCGGAATTCAGCGAGCTGTTCAAGGTGGCGGCGGATTTCGAGGAAAGTCTGGAGCGCAACCCCGCAAACAATCTGCTGTATGCCCGGATGATCGCCACGCTGGCACGCAAGGAAAAACTGCTGCCCTTCGACCGTGCCGCGGTGGGCCGCATTATCGAGCACAGCGCGCGCATGGTCGAAGACTCGGAAAAGCTCACCACCCACATTCGCGGCGTGGCGGATGTGATGCGCGAGGCCGATTACTGGGCGAGGCAGACGCAGCGCGACAAGATCGAGGCGGCGCATGTACAGCAGGCGATCGACGCGGAGCGCAACCGCTCCGGACGCCTGAAGGCCGAGGTGCAGGAAGAGATTCTGCGCGGCATGCTGCTCATCGATACCCAGGGTCAAATCGTCGGCCAGGTGAACGGACTTTCCGTGATAGAGCTCGGCGCGCACAGCTTTGCGCAACCCACGCGCATCACCGCCACCACCCGGCTGGGCGAGGGCGAGTTCATCAACATCGAGCGCGAAGTGAAATTGAGCGGCGCCATCCATTCCAAGGGCGTGCTCATCCTGACGTCGTTTCTGGCCGCGCGCTATTCCAGGGAGCGCCCGTTGTCGCTCTCGGCGAGTCTGGTGTTCGAACAGTCCTACGGCTTTGTCGAGGGCGACAGCGCCTCGCTGGGGGAGCTGTGCGCCCTGCTCTCCAGCCTCGCCGGCATTCCGGTAAAGCAGGCGCTGGCCGTGACCGGATCGGTGAACCAGTTTGGCCAGGTGCAGGCGATCGGCGCGGTGAACGAAAAGATCGAAGGATTTTTCGATATCTGCAAGGCACGCGGCCTGACGGGCGAACAGGGCGTGATCATTCCCGCCTCCAACGTGAAGGATCTCATGCTGCGCGACGACGTGGTCAAGGCCGCACAGGCGGGACAGTTCCGCATCTATCCGGTCGAGTCGATAGACCAGACGATTGAGGTTCTGACCGGCGTCGCCGCCGGCGCGCCCGATGCACAGGGCAAGCTGCCCGAAGGCAGCATCAATTATCTGGTCGCGGTACGATTGTTCGAGCTTGCGGCGGTGCGCCAGGAATTCGGCGAGGGAGCCAAGACCGACAAGCGCAAGGGCGAAGAAGACGAAGACGACGAGGAAGAGACAGAGGAGTAAACCCGCAGCATGAGTGAGCGTCATATCGAGGTCCCGGTACTGACCCGCGTCGAGGGCGAGGGCGCGCTGTATGTGCGCATCGCGGACAGGCGGGTGGCGGAACTGCGCCTCAACATTTTCGAACCGCCGCGCTTTTTTGAAAAGTTTCTGGAAGGGAGAAGCTGGAAGGAAATTCCGGACATGGTCGCGCGCATCTGCGGCATCTGCCCCGTCGCCTACCAGATGAGCGCGGTGCATGCCATCGAAGCGGCGTTCGGCGCGGTGATCACGCCCGAGATACGCCAGCTGCGGCGGCTCTATTATTGCGGCGAGTGGATGGAGAGCCACAGCCTGCACATCCATCTGCTGGCCGCGCCGGATTTTCTCGGCTTTCCCGATGCGATGGCGCTGGCGCAAAAACATCCGGACATTGTGCGCCGCGGCATGCGCCTGCAAGCGCTGGGCAACAGTATTGTGAGCCTGCTGGGCGGGCGTTCCGTGCACCCGGTGGGCGCCCGCGTGGGCGGATTCTACCGCGCGCCGGCAGCAGCTGCGGCGGCGGAGTTGCTCGAACGTCTGCGCGCAGCGCTGCCCGATGCGGAAGAACTGGTGCGCTGGACGGCGCAACTCGAATTACCGGCAGTCATCCGCCACGCGCCGTTTATATCGCTGCGCCATGCGGAGGAATATCCGATGAACGAAGGCCGCATCGTTTCGTGCGACGGGCTCAGCATCGGCGCCGATGAATTTGAAACGTACATCGAAGAGCGGCAGGTGCCGCACTCCACCGCGCTGCATGCGACTCTGGACGGGCAGCCTTATTGGGTCGGGCCGCTCGCGCGCCTCAACAATAATCTAGATCATCTGCCCGCAGCCAGCGCACGGCTTTTGCGCGCGACCGGCATGGTCTGGCCCAGCCGCAATCCCTATCACAGCGTCGTGGCGCGCGCGCTGGAGATACACATCGCGCTCACCGAGGCCATCGCCATCCTGGAACACTACCGCGTGCCGGATCAGGCCTATGTCGAGATCGAGCCGCGCGCGGGCATCGGCATGGCCTGCACCGAGGCGCCGCGCGGCATCCTCTGGCAACGCTATGAATTCGATGATGCAGGAATAGTAAAAAAATCACGCATCGTTCCGCCCACGAGCCAGAACCAGGCGCAGATCGAAGCGGACCTGCGCGCGTCCGTCGAGGAAAACATGGATCTGGATGACGCCGCGTTGCGCGCTCACCTGGAGGCCGGCATACGCAACTATGATCCCTGCATCTCGTGTTCGACGCACTTTCTCAATCTCACGGTGGAGCGCGCATGATCCGGGTGATCGGCGTGGGCTCGCCGTGGGGCGATGACCAGGCCGGTTGGCTTGCCGCCGAAGCCCTGCGCGGCCTGTTTGAGGAAGATCGTGTGGAGGTGAAAACGCTGGATCGCCCCGGCCCTGCGCTGTGCGAACACTGGCAGCGCAACGACAGCGTAGTGCTGCTGGATGCGGTGCGCGCGCACGGTGAGATCGGACGCATCCACTGCGTCGAAGGCGCAGCGATTGCAAACCTCGGCGGCGCGTCGCTGTCGAGCCACGGCTTCGGAGTGGCGGAGGCGGTGGCGCTGGCGGCGGCGCTCGAAGTCATGCCCAGGCGTCTTTGCCTGCTGGGGCTTGAAGTCAGCGGCAGCGAGCGCGGCGCCGACATGAGCGCCGAGGCGGAGCGGTGTGTTCCGCAACTGACCGCCGCCGCGCGCGCTCAAGTGACGACCTGGTTGAACGATTAGGGAACCTATGATTTATTCGAGAAACGTCATTCCCGCGAAGCTTGTCCCCGCGCAGGCGGGGAGCGGGAATCCAGAAATCCATTGAATTTACAGCACTGGATTCCGGGTCTGCGCTTCGCTCCGCCCGGAATGACGACACATCAGATATCCAATAGGAGGTGTCTATGGACGTGATTTTGATATTGTCCGGCGGCGTGCTGCTGGGTTTTCTGCACAGCTTCGACCCCGATCATCTCGCCGCGATGACGACGCTGGTCGCGCCCGGTGCGCCGCAGCGTCAGGCGCGGCGCGCGGGTTTGCTGTGGGGCTGCGGCCACAGTATTGTGCTGTGCGCCGCCGCAGTGACGCTTGCGCTGCTCGGCATGCGCGTCGCGCCTGTGTTTGAAACCGGTTTCGAGACGGCAGTCGGCGCGGCCCTCATCGTGCTCGGTCTGTGGCGGATAAGCGTTGCACTGCGCGACGGGAGTCAAGCGCAGGCAAACGGCCGCACATCATCCATGCTGCCACTCTGGGTCGGCATGCTGCACGGCCTCGCGGGCACTGCGGGAATAATGATTATGGTGCCGCTGTTGCTGCTTGAATCGCTGCCCGCCTATGCGGCGTATCTCGTCTGCTTTTCCGCCGGCAGCATTTTGTCGATGACGCTGTTCACGTCGGCACTGGCCCGCGCGCAGGGCGCGTTGGTCACGCGCCTGCGTCGTGGGCGCTTATGGCTCGGCGCCGGGGCGGGCATGCTCAGCTCCGGCGTGGGGGTGTGGTGGCTGGGCGGCGCCCTTGCCGCCTGAGGCCACTGCGAGCCGCCGCGCTTCGTTAAAAATACCGCCGAATATTGATCCAGATCAAAGCGCCTCGGAAGCCCGATTTCTATCATGATTCAATGTCACATGAATCGATGTGATGAAACAGCCAAGATCAGACATCAGCGAGGAGAATCACCATGGTGAACGAAAGCAAACAGCAGATGGGTGGCACGGCAAAGGCCGCAGAAACGCCCAAAACCGTACCGGTCACGGCGCTGAGTCCATTTGAAGAAATGGAGCGCATGTTCGAGGGCATGTTTCCGCGCAGTTTGATGCGGCACGGACGTTGGAACTGGCCGTCGTGGGCGGAGTTGGCGGCGCCGACGCTCGCGATCCCGCGCGTGGATGTCGTGGACCGCGATGACGAAGTTGTCGTGCGTGCCGAGCTGGCCGGTGTGGACAAGAAAGACGTGGACGTGTCGGTGACGGACAGTACCGTCACCATCAAGGGCAGCACGCGGCACGAGGAGAAGGAAGAGAAGGGAAATTACTACCGCTGCGAGATTTCGCGCGGATCGTTTGCCCGCACCGTGGCCTTGCCCGCCGAGGTGGACGACAGCAAGGCCAAGGCGATATTCAAGGATGGCATGCTGGAAATATCGGTGCCCAAGAAAGAAAAGGCCAAGCGCCACAGCATCACGGTGCAATAAGCAGCCTGCGCGCACAGGCGGCATAGCGCCGTCTGATGCGCGTCCGGAGATACGATGCAGAGGGACCTCATCAAGCAGTTTTTCTACGACATGCTGCTGGCACGCCGCTTTGAAGAGGCCGCCGCCGAGCAATACACGCAAGGCAAGATCGCCGGATTTCTGCATCTCTATCCGGGTGAAGAAGCAGTTGCGGTCGGCAGCCTGCGCGCGGCGGAGCCGGGCGATTATGTCGTCACTCCCTATCGTGAGCACGTCCACGCGCTGATGCGCGGCATCACGCCGAACGCCGTGATGGCCGAATTATTCGGCCGCGCCACCGGTTGCTCCGGCGGCTACGGCGGTTCCATGCACCTGTTCAGCGCCGAACACCGCTTCCTCGGCGGCTACGCCATCGTCGGCGAAACCTTTCCGCTGGCCATCGGCGTCGGCTACCGGCTCGCCATGAAGCAATCGCCCGATGTCGTGCTGTGCTTCTTCGGCGAAGGTGCGGTGAATCAGGGCACCTTTCACGAATCGCTCAACATGGCGGCGTTGTGGAAATTGCCGGTGCTGTTTATTTGCGAAAACAATCGTTATCAGATCGGCACGGAAATCCACCGCAACTCCGCCGTCACCGAGGTTTACAAGCGCGGCTGCGCCAGCGGCGTCCCCGGCAAACACGTGGATGGCATGGATGTGCTCGCGGTACACCAGGCCACGCAAGATGCGTTGCAACACGTGCGCTCCGGCAGCGGCCCGTTTCTGCTGGAATGCGAGACCTACCGTTTCCGTGGCCATTCGATGGCGGACAGCGGCGCGTACCGCTCGGCGCTGGAAATGGCAGAACTCAAGGCGCGTGACCCATTGTTGAATCTGCGTAACCGCGCGCTGCAAGAAGATTGGATCAGTGAGGACGATATCGAAGCGCTGTTCAAAAAGGCGCACGCAGTAGTCGATGAGGCGGTGCGTTTCGCCGAGCAAAGCCCGCCGCCCACCGATCTGTATAAAGATATCTACGCGCAACCGCTCGATGTATACCGGGGTGCGCCATGACGCGCACACGCAACGCAGACGCCGAGATGATCGCGCCCGCGCGCCCGCGTCACGAACTCATGGTGTGGGAGGCGCTGAACCTCGCGCTCGATCACGCCCTGGCCGCAGACGATGCAGTGTTCGTTCTGGGCGAAGACGTCGGCCTCTACGGCGGCAGCTACCGCGTGACGCAAGGCCTGTATGCAAAGTACGGCGAGTGGCGCGTGCGCGATACGCCGATCTCGGAAAACAGCTTCACCGGATTGGGCGTGGGCGCAGCCATGGTGGGCGGCCGCCCCGTCGTTGAAATCACCACCGTCAACTTCGCGCTGCTGGCGCTGGACGCCATCATCAACCTGGCCGCGAAGATACGCTATATGTCCGGCGGGCAATTTCACGTGCCGCTGGTGGTGCGCATGGCGGGCGGCGTCGCCAAACAGCTCGCCGCGCAGCACTCGCAACGGCTGGAACATACCGTGATGAACGTGCCGGGGCTGCGCATCGTCGCGCCTGCTACGCCGCAGGATGCCTACTGGCAACTTACCCAGGCCGTGCGCGAGGACGATCCCGTCATCGTGCTGGAGCACGAACTGCTCTATTTCAAAAAAGGCCCGTTCGATATCCATGCCTCCGCCCCGCCCATGCACAGCGCGGCGGTACGGCGTCCGGGCGCACACGTCACGCTCATTGCCTGGCAACGCATGGTGGACGTATGCCTGCAGGCGGCGGATGAACTTGCCACAGATGACATCCATGCGGAGGTGATTGATCTCAGAAGCCTGCGGCCCATTGACCTGCCGTTACTGGTCGCGTCCATTAAAAAAACGCACCGCGCCATCGTGGTGGAAGAAGACTGCAAATTCGCCGGCGCCGGCGCCGAGATCGTCGCCGCGCTACAGGAAACCGTATTTTTCGAACTGGACGGCCCCATCCTGCGCGTCGCCGCCGCCGATACACCCACGCCATACAACGGCGCACTGGAGGCCACCTCGATCCCGGATGCTGCAGCCGTGGTGCACGCAGTGCGGCGCATGGTGGGGCCGCGCGAGGAATAACGCGGCGATAATTTACACTCCGCGGTGATTCAGTCGGTCGCGGTCGTCTGAGCACCGGCTATGATTTCAAATCGGCTGCCTGATTTTCTGATGATATTGGACAGCAACTGGAATGAACTCCAGCCGTGGCATGCCCCAAATAGCCTCCTGCTCTGCTATAATTAGCACATGGAACAGAAGCCACTTATTGAGACCAACCCGTATCTGCGCGACCCGGAGAAATTCCGCAAGGCGCTGATTACAAGCGTCGCCAGTTCCACCTCCATCGAAACAGGTGCCCCAGTTGAATCAATCGCCCGCATGCTTGAGGAAGGCGGGAAAACGAGGCCGCTCACGAAGCCGCAAGGCTCCGCTCGATAATCTCGGCGAATAGCCGCTCCATCGGTTCGTAGTTCCTGTCCAGACCCGCCTGCACTGCTGCGAAGTACACCTGCTTCTTTTCTGCCGCGATCAAACCGAAATCCAGCAGCGGCAATCCTGCTTGCAGCGCCATCAGAATTGAAAGAATACGCCCCACCCGGCCATTGCCATCGCGGAAGGGATGAATCAGAACCAGTTCTACGTGTGTCTCCGCCAAGGCACAAACAACATCCGCCCTATCTCTGGAGTTGCACGGCGTGTGGCGCGCCAGCACGTCCCGCTCAAACTGCTCCATCAATGGTGGCACCTGCGCGGCGGCGGCAAACGGGAATTCGTCCTTGCTGACGTTCACCTGCCGGTACCTCCCGGCCCATTCGTATATTTCACCGAGCCAGACTTTATGAAGCTCGCAAATATCGTCCGCCGTAAAGCGATGCCGCTCACCGTACATACCCACCAACCGAACCATCGCGCGCTCCAGCGCGCGGGCTTCGGCGTCATCCATCTCCTTCGGCGACGTAATACCGAGGCGATTCTTGAGCACCTGCTCATTCGAGCCGGGCTCAAATTGCGCCTCAGACAAACCCGAGATATCGTATCGGCCGTCTTTCTTCATGAACCCTTCTTCTCCCGCCGCAGCTTGGTGCGCTCGTCGGCAATCTCGAATATTAGCGGAGGCTGCTGCGCTGCACTCATCCTATGTGCTAGTTCCGCTTTGATTCCAGGAATACATAGTTACGGTGGAAGTCGAGATGCCTCTTTTGCCCATCTGAAAATCTGCCGACGTTAACTGTGGCCGTCGTCGCAATCCCCATCCGTTCCAACGAAGGTTGGTGCGCAACCGGAGAGGTTAATAAAGTGCCGTCGTCTTCAAAAGAAATAAACCCACGGTCGAAAAGATGATCGATCGTAGGCGTAAGTAAAAGGCCGTTTTCACCGTCGAGGCGTTCCTGATTGCCACTATCTCGCCACGGTTTAATATGGCTTGCCCGTAAATGCTCAAGTCTGTCAACGTGGGTCACACGACAGCGTTGCTCAAGTTGTCGGACGTTATCCTTAAACAGCCCTTGCCCCCGCCGCGCAAAGATTAGGGCCTCCTTTTCGGTCTGTTGCAAAGTCTCGTCTGATTCTAGCTGGTGATGCAAATGCTCCTCCCATTCAAGGAGCCCGACAGCCTGCTTTTTGTGGTAGTCGACATGTGGCTCAGCCAGTAGGTTTCCTTTTATCAGTAGAGCAGCTTCATCACCAATCAGGTCCGCTAATGTGGCCATCAACATAGATGACAGCTCTGTTAGATACACGCCCTGATTACCGCGCCCAGAAGTTTGTAATGGCGAATATCTTTCCGGCAATAATGCGCCAAGAC
>JAURVQ010000063.1 GCA_030655395.1 Gammaproteobacteria bacterium
GTTCGGTGAACTCGACCAGCGGCAGACGAATCTCCGCGTAACCGCAGGCGGTGAGCAGTGTGCGCACGCGCTCTTCCACATGCGCCCAGTGCGCCGTCTGCGGCGGCAGCAGGTCGTTCATGCCGCGGATGGCCTGGATCATAAAGACAGTAGCGAGTAGCTAGTAGCTAGTAGCGAGGAATGGAAATATAGCGCCAATCTATAGTTCCTCGTTCCTCGCCACTCGCCACTCGCTACTGTTTTCACGCTACTTACCACTTGCTACTTGGGTAATAGGAATCACCGGATGCGCAGTCTCATACTGACCAAGCTGCTGACGCAATTTAATTTTAGCCCGTATCGCGCGTTCGAGTTCGTCCACCAGTTGCTCGTTGTTCACCTTGTGGTCGGGTTTGCCATCTACGTACAACAGATTGGGCGAACCGCCGGCCAGGCCGATGTGCGCCTCGCGCGCCTCACCGGGGCCGTTCACCACGCAGCCGATCACGGCGACATCCATCGGCTCCAGTATGTCTTCCAGGCGCGCCTCAAGCGCGTTCACCGTGCTGATGACATCGAACTCCTGACGTGAACACGACGGGCAGGCGATGAGGTTGATGCCCTTGTTGCGGATGTGCAGGCTTTTCAGGATATCAAAGCCGACCTTGATTTCCTCCACCGGGTCGGCGGCGAGCGAAACGCGAATGGTGTCGCCGATGCCCTCCACCAGCAACATGCCGAGCGCGATGGCCGACTTGACCGTGCCCGAGCGCAGCCCGCCCGCCTCGGTGACACCCAGGTGCAGCGGCTGCTCAATTTGTTTGGCGAGCAGGCGGTAGGCCTCCACCGTCATGAACACCTCGGAGGCCTTGATGCTTACCTTGAACTCCTTGAAATTGAGGCGCTCCAGAATCTCCACGTGGCGCAACGCGGATTCCACCATCGCCTCCGGCGTGGGCTCCCCGTATTTTTTTTGCAGGTCTTTTTCAAGTGACCCCGCGTTCACGCCGATGCGGATCGGGATATTGTGTTCGCGCGCCGACTCCACCACGGCGCGCACGCGGTCTTCGCGTCCGATGTTGCCGGGGTTGATGCGCAGGCAATCCGCGCCCAGCTCCGCGACGCGCAGTGCAATCCTGTAATCAAAGTGAATGTCCGCGATGAGCGGCACGTTGACCTGTTTTTTTATCAGGCCGAATGCCTCGGCCGCTTCCATCGTGGGGGTGGAGACACGCACGATGTCCGCGCCGACCTTTTCCAGCGCGCGGATCTGCGCCACCGTGGCCGCGACGTCGCAGGTATCGGTGTTGGTCATGCTCTGCACCGAGACCGGTGCGTCACCGCCGACCGCAACATTGCCCACCATGATCTGACGTGATTTGCGACGCGGGATGTTGATGTGATGTTGCATGGCTGCCTGTGCTTGATCCGGGCTATCAGCGCGCATCGGCGCCGAGCGCGAAACGCGCCACGCCGTTGGAGTTGAAGCGCGACTGATCGAATAGTGTGCCATTATACTCGACCGTTACCGCAGGTGAATTACCCAGCACAACCTGCAATGGCGGCTGCATACCCTCCAGCACCCGCGTGCTGCCGCCGCGCATCAGCTCATACAGCAGTTGCTTGCCGCTCGCGTCGCTGATGACCACCCAGGAATCGGCGCTGAGGCGCAACACCAGTTTATTAGTCGTGCCGGAAGAGAGTTGTGGCTCGGGTGAGGCCTGATCGGCGCTTTCCGTTGTGGAAGCAGTCGCGCCTGACGCCTGCGCCGATAACTCCCCGGTGTCTGCTGCCGTGCGGGTGGTGGCAGGGGATACCGGCTGCGTTGCCCGTTCGGCGCTGATCAGGCCTTGTATGCGCCCGCCGAAGATAACGGCGGCTGCGACCACAAGAGCAGCCCCGGCAATCCCAATCCATATCAGCCAGCGTAACTCCGGGGCGCTGATGCGTTGTTTCGGCTTGGGTTGCGCAGGCCCGTCGAACAGCGCAGCGGTATCCGCATCGTCGGCGGCATAACATTCGACGATGGCGTCCGCGGGGAGTTGTAACAGCGCCGCATAGCTGCGCAGATAACCGCGCACAAAGACCGGCGCCGCGATATCGCCGTGGTTATCCTGCTCCAGTGCCTGTATGTATCTCACATCCAGCCGCAGCTTGTCGGCCACCTGTTCCACCGACAAACCCATGCCTTCGCGTCTTGCGCGCAGCCGTGCGCCGGGACCGGCCAGGGCCGTTGACCCGCCCCCCCCTTCCGCTCCCCTATCCAGAGTGGCCATGACGGAGTGGAGGCGTCTCCACGGGACCGGTTCCGGATTCCCGCAACAGTCGCGCCTCGTCCGAGTCCGGGAAGTTGGACTTGAGATAAAGCGAATAACTCGATACGGCGTTTTTATCCCCCAGCTCACGCTCGATGCGGATACCGAGCCACAGGCTCTGCGGGGTATGTCTGGCGATCTCGGCGTAACGCTGGAAATAGGCGCGCGCGGGCAGATAACGCTGTGCCTCGAAGTTGATGAGTGCCATCTGGTAAAGCGACGTAGGCAGCCTGGGATTCAGCTCCAGCGCCTTGCGGAAGTATTGCTCCGCCTTTGCCACATCCGGCTTGCGCTTGGCGCACAGGCCGGCGTTTTCGTAGGCAAACTCGGGCGTGTCGTAGAGGGGGTTTTTCAGCGCTTCCAGAAACTGCTGCTCGGCTTTGTCGAGCAGGTTGCGCTTGCTGCACAGGAAAGTGCCGTAATTGTTGTGCGCAGCGGAATCCTGCGGCTTGAGCTCCACCGCGCGCTGATAGTGCTCGTCCGCGAGGTCAATCTTGCCGAGTTGCTCGTACAGAATGGCGATGGCGTTGTGTCCGCTCGCAAGATTGGGCTCGAGTTCGAGCGCCCGCTGCAAGCGGCCGAGCGCGAGGTCTGCTTTACCCTGCTGCATATAACCGATGCCGAGCTTCACGTTGGTCTCGGCCAGCGTGTCGGGGCGGTCCGCAGTCGGCGTGAGGGTATCGGAACTTCTGCCGGTGGAACTACAGGCGCTCAAGACCACGCTTGATGCCACAATCAGCCCGGCAATCATGATAACTACCGGGCCGCGCGTCATGGCGTAATCGCTCCGCGCAAGGGCGCATAACGGCGGCTGCGGCTGCCGCGGTCTTGCACCTTGCCCGCAAGCTGACCGCACGCCGCATCGATGTCGTCACCGCGCGTCCTGCGCGTGATCGTCACCAGATCGGCTTCCATGAGGATGGCGCCAAAGCGCTCAATGGCGCGTGCGCTTGAGCGTTTGTATTGGGTGTTGGGAAACGGATTAAAGGGAATAAGATTCACCTTGCTCGGCACCTCTTTCAAGAGACGCACCAGTTCATGGGCGTGCTCCGGGCTGTCGTTCACGCCATCGAGCATAACATACTCAAAGGTGATGCGCCGCCGGGGCTCGTCCGCCACATAACGCCTGCAGGCCGCCAGCAATTCGGCGATGGGATACTTTTTATTGAGCGGCACCAGCGTATCGCGCAAGGCATCGTTGGGCGCGTGCAGCGATACCGCAAGGCTGACCGGGCTCACCTCATGCAAGCGGTCGATCATCGGCACCATGCCCGCAGTGCTCAGCGTGACGCGGCGCTTGGACAATCCGTAGGCGAGATCATCGAGCATGATGTTCATCGCGCTCACCACGTTGTCGAAATTGAGCAGCGGCTCGCCCATGCCCATCAGCACCACATTGGTGATGACGCGCGCGCCACCCGGCTCACGCTTCAATGCGCGATTCGCCACCCACACCTGACCGATGATTTCCGCCACCGTCAGGTTGCGATTGAAACCCTGCTTGCCGGTCGCGCAAAACGAACAGTCCAGCGTGCACCCCGCCTGTGAAGACACGCACAAGGTACCGCGTCCCTGCGCGGGAATAAACACCGTTTCGATGCTGTTGCCGGAGTCCAGCCGCAGCAGCCATTTGCGCGTGCCGTCTGCGGCGGTTTGATCCAGCGCGATCTCGGGCGCCCTGATCTCGGCGATCTCCTTGAGCCGTTCGCGCAGTGATTTGCTGATGTTGGTCATGGCGTCGAAATCAGCGGCGTCATACTGATGCATCCACTGCAACACCTGCCCGGCGCGGAACGGCTTTTCACCGAGCGCGGCGAAGTACCCGCGCAGCGCCGCGCGGTCGAGATTGAGCAGATTGGCTTTAGTCGGGTTTTCCAAGGGCTTTATCGCGTGCGCGCGCAAATCTCGTTGGGCTTGAAGAAAAACTCGATCTCGATGTTGGCGTTTTCGAGCGAATCGGAACCGTGCACTGCATTTTCATCCACCGTGCTGGCGAAGTCTGCGCGTATCGTGCCGGGCGCCGCCTTTTTGGGATCGGTGGCGCCCATCAGATCACGATGTTTGAGCACGGCGTTGTCGCCCTCCAGCACCTGCATCATCACCGGCCCGGAAATCATGAAACTCACCAGGTCATTAAAGAACGGACGCGCCTTGTGCACGGCGTAAAATCCTTCCGCCTGCGCGCGCGTCAGATGCAGCATCCTGGCGGCGATAATGCGCAGGCCGGCATTCTCAAAGCGCTGATAAATCGCGCCGATATGGTTTTTGGCCACGGCATCCGGCTTGATGATGGAAAAGGTACGTTCAACCGCCATGTAAAGCTCCTGAAAGAGATGAATTCGATTAATTATATTTTACACGCAAGATGATAAGTAAGGCGACACTTTCCGCCACGTCCCCGCCCCTTGTGCAGGGGGCGGGACAGGGTGGGGGTAGACTAAAATGGTATTTACTCAGGAGTCATTCAGTCAGTCGTGTCGTCTTTATGGCTGACTCCTGAGTAACGCGGATGACGCCGCCGGACAAATCAGCGGCCAGGATACGAGGGGCTCTATACCGCAACCACTTCCAGCTCGGGCTCCACCGTGTGCAGCAGATTCTCAATCGCGTTCAGGGTCACCATGGTGGAGCTGGGGCAGGTGCCGCACGCGCCGTGATAGCGAATGGCAAGGCGATTGCCTTCGAGGCTTAATACCTCGATGCCGCCGCCGTCGGCAAGCAGCGCGGGGCGCACCTTGTCGTCCAGCAGCAGGTTGATCTGGGCCAGACGCAGCGTGTCTTCCACGCTCATGCCGGCCTGCGGCACCGTGGCGGATACGCCGGGGGCCAGCGCCTGTGTTTCGCTGGCGCTGGCCTCGCGGATCGGTATGGCGAGTTGTTTCAGCAACTCATCCCAGTTGGCGATGCCATCCTGGGTCACGGTCAGCCAGCGGTCGACGTAAAATATGTTTGTCACGTGCGGAATCTGGAACAGCGCCGTGGCGAGCGGATCACCCGCCGCCTGTTGCGCACCTTCATACGAGCGCACCACGCCCTGCGTGAGCGGCTCGCGCAACACGAATTTCATCGCGTTGGGGTTGGGTGTTCGTTCGATGTCGGCAATCTTGGGCATAATGGGTGGCTCTTAAAACTCACCGCTCTCTGTCGTGGCGCTGGACTCCTCATGAAACGCGGCATGCAGCGTGTGCCACGGCAACACCGCGCACTTCACGCGCGTCGGCAACTCGCGCACGCCGGCGAATACATTGAGCCGGCCAAGATGATGCGATTGTGTCGCCGTGTCGAGCTTACCCGTCGCCATGTCACGAAACTCCTGAATCAGGGTCTCCGCATCCGCCACGCTCTTGCCCTTGACGTTGGCGGTCATCATCGAGGCCGAGGCCTTGCAGATGGCGCAGGTCTCGCCCTGGAAGGCGATCTCGCGTATCAGGTCGTCATCCAGGCGCAACGACAGGCTGATGTGATCGCCGCACAACGGGTTGTGACCTTCCGCGCGACGATTGGCATCGGCCAGCACGCCGTAATTGCGCGGCTTCTTGTTGTGATCCATGATCACTTCCTGATAGAGCTGCCTGCCGTCACTCATGCGAACACCTTCTGCACCTTGTGTATGCCCGCGATCAGCGCATCCACCTCGGCGAAGGTATTGTAAAACGCGAACGATGCACGCGCCGTGGCGGGCACACCGAAGCGCTGCATCACCGGCTGCGCGCAGTGATGACCGGCGCGGATGGCGATGCCTTCCATATCCAGCAGCGTACCGGCGTCGTGCGGATGGATGCCCTCCAGCGTGAACGACAGCACCGCCGCCTTTTCCTGCGCCGTGCCGATGAGCCGCACGCCTTTGACCTGGCGCAGTTGCCCGGTGGCGTAGCGCAACAGCGCCCGCTCGTGCTGCGCGATGGCGTCCATCCCGATGCCGCTCAAATAATCCATCGCTGCGCCCAAGGTGATGGCCGCCGCAATGGGCGGCGTACCGGCCTCGAATTTATACGGGATGGCGTTGTAGGTGGTTTTTTCAAACGTCACGCTCAGGATCATGTCGCCGCCGCCCTGATAAGGCTGCATCTTCTCCAGCCACTCTGCCTTGCCGTACAGCACGCCGATGCCGGTAGGGCCGCACATCTTGTGGCCGGAAAAGGCGTAAAAATCGCAGTCCAGTGCCTGCACGTCCACCGCCATGTGCGGCGCAGCCTGAGCGCCATCAAGCAGCACCGGAACACCGTGCCGGTGCGCGGCATGAATCATCTCGCGCACCGGATTCACCGTACCGAGCGCATTGGAGACATGCGCCAGCGCCACAAGCCGGGTGTGCGTATTGAACAGTTTTTCGTATTCGTCCAGCAGCAACTCGCCGGCGTCGTTCATGGGAATGATGCGCAGCCGCGCGCCCTTTTCCTCGCACAGCATCTGCCACGGCACGATGTTGGAGTGATGCTCCAGCGCGGACAGGATGATTTCATCGCCCTGCTGGATGAACGCGCGCCCGAAGCCGTGCATCACGAGATTGATGCCCTCGGTGGTGCCGCGCGTAAAAATAATTTCACGCGGCTCACGGGCATTGATGAAGCGCGCCACCTTGTCGCGCGCGGCCTCATATTCGCGCGTTGCGATTTCACTCAAGGCGTGCACCGCGCGGTGCACGTTGGCGTGCTCGTTTTGCTGATAACGCACCCAGCGGTCGATCACCGGCTGCGGCATCTGGCTGCTGGCCGCGTTATCCAGATACACCAGCGGCAAATCGTGCACTTGGCGCATGAGGATGGGGAAGTCCGCGCGTATCTTGTCTACATCCAGAACCGCAGCCGTTTGTTTGGGCATGGGCACGGGCGTCATCACGCCGCCTCGGCCGATGCATGCGCATGGACGACACGGTCGAGTATCACCGCGCGCAACCGCGTCTTGAGCGAGACCAGCGGAATCTTTTCTACCACCTCGGCGGCAAAGGCATAGGTCAGCAGGTTGCGCGCGGCGGCATCGGAGAGTCCGCGGCACTTCAGGTAAAATATCTGCTCCTCGTCCAGTTGCCCCACCGTTGCGCCGTGGGCGCATTTGACGTCGTCCGCCTGAATCAACAGCTCGGGCTTTGCGTTGACGCGCGCACGCGCCGACAACAGCAGATTGCGGCTCTGCTGCCTGGCATCGTTCAATTGTGCATCCCTGCGCACGACAATCTTGCCGTTAAACACCGCATGCGCGCTTTCGTCCACGATGCACTTGTTAAGCTGCGTGCTTTTGCCGTGCGGCGCTGCGTGATCTATCACGCTGTGTGTGTCGGCGAGCTGACGGCCGCTGATCAGTGCCAGCCCATCCACCGCGCACTCGGTGCCGGGGCCGTGATGCACGACACCGAGGGTATGACGCGACAGGCGGGCGCCGAGCGTGACATTGATGGCCTGGTAACGTGCATCGCGCGCCAGCGTCACCGTACTGCTGGCAATATGAAACGCAGCGTGGCCCTCGTCCTGCACGCGCACATGCTGCATGCGCGCGCCCTCCTCCACCACAATCTCACTCACTGCGTTGGTAAACGTGACGCCCTCGCCCAGGCTCACATACTCCTCCACCAGCGTGCAGGCACTGTCGCGCCCGCCGATGATCAAGCACCGTGGAGAGCTGAGCAGTGGCGTCTGTTGTGCAGTGGAAATAAACAGCAGGTGCAGGGGCTGCTCGCAGACGACATCCGGGGCAATAAACAACAGCGCGACGTCGGAAAACAAGCGGGTGTTGAGCGCGGTGAATACCTCATTGTGCATATCCGCATGCTGCGCAAGATGTCTGGCGGCGAGTACATCCTGTACTGCGCCTTGCCCGCTGAGATGCGTAAGTGTCACCCCTTGCGGCACCTCATGCGTGTCGGAAAACTCCGGCGCATAGTGACCGTTTACAAACACCAGACGTGTAGCAGCGGCCTCCGGAAAGATCAGACGCTCGAAGTCGGCAAATGGAGCATGGAGTTTCTGTGCGGCGGCGGGTTCGAAATTGAGTTCGCGCAGTGCGCCAAGATCGGTAAAGCGCCACTCTTCATCGCGCGCAGTGGGAAAATGCAGCTTGGCGACGCGGTCAACGGCGCGCGTGCGCAGCTCTTTAAGCCACGCGCTATCATGGGCGATGTCCGGCCAGCACCGGGCCAGGCCGTCCGGAAGACCCTCGTGTTTTAGCTGCTGCACGGCGCTCATGCCAACTGTCCCGCCGCCTGCTCCTCGCGCACCCAGTCGTAACCGCGCGCCTCCAGCTCCAGCGCGAGCTCCTTGCCGCCGGTCTTGACGATGCGGCCGTCTTCCATCACGTGGACAAAGTGTGGCGTAATGTAGTTGAGCAGGCGCTGGTAGTGCGTCACCAGTATCACCGCATTGCCGGGGTTGAGCAGTTTGTTCACGCCGCCGGCAACGATACGCAGCGCGTCGATATCGAGACCGGAATCAGTCTCGTCGAGCACGGCAAGCACCGGCTCCAGCAGCGCCATTTGCAGAATCTCGTTGCGTTTTTTCTCGCCGCCGGAAAAACCCTCGTTCACGCTGCGCTCCAGAAAGCTCGCCTCCATCTCCACCAGCTTCAGCTTTTCGCGCACCAGGTCGTCGAACTCCAGCGGATCGAGTTCTTCGCCGCCGCGCTGCTTTTGCACGGTGTTATAGGCGAGGCGCAAAAAGGAGGCATTGGACACGCCGGGGATCTCCACCGGGTATTGAAACGCCAGAAACACACCCGCGCGTGAACGCTCCTCGGCGGCAAGCGCCAGCAGATTTTCGCCTTGGTACAAGACTTCACCGCCGGTCACGGTGTAGGCCGGATGGCCCGCGAGCAGCTTGGAAAACGTGCTCTTGCCAGAGCCGTTCGGCCCCATGATGGCATGCACCTCGCCCGCGCGCACCGTGAGATTAACGCCCTTCAATATCTCCACGCCCGCGACGGCGGCATGCAGATTACGCACTTCCAGCAATACAGTGCCCATGACTAGCCCACACTGCCTTCAAGCTTGAGGCCGAGCAGCTGGGTGGCCTCGACCGCGAATTCCATGGGCAATTGCATAAAGACGTCCTTGCAGAAACCGTTAATAATCATTGAAACCGCCTCTTCCGAGCCGATGCCGCGGCTGGAGAAATAAAACATCTGATCCTCACCGATCTTGGAAGTGGTGGCCTCGTGCTCCACCTTGGCGCTGGGGTTGCGCACTTCGATATAAGGAAACGTATTGGCCTCGCAGCGCGAGCCGATCAGCAGCGAATCGCACTGCGAATGATTGCGCGCACCGTGCGCCGTCGGGGTCATGCGCACCAGCCCGCGGTAGCTGTTGCTGGACGCGCCCGCCGAGATGCCTTTGCTCACGATCCGGCTACGCGTATTCTTGCCGATGTGGATCATCTTGGTGCCGGTGTCGGCCTGCTGCTTGTGGTTGGTGAGCGCAACCGAATAAAACTCGCCCACCGAGTTGTCGCCGAGCAGCACGCAGCTCGGATATTTCCAGGTAATCGCCGAACCGGTCTCCACTTGAGTCCAGGAAATCTTCGAATTCACGCCACGGCACATGCCGCGCTTGGTGACGAAGTTGTAGATGCCGCCCACACCGTTCTCGTCGCCCGCGTACCAGTACTGCACCGTCGAGTATTTGATCTCCGCATTATCGAGCGCGACCAGTTCGACGACGGCGGCGTGCAGTTGATTGGTGTCAAAGCGCGGCGCGGTGCAACCCTCCAGATAACTCACGTGGCTGCCCTCCTCCGCAATAATCAGAGTGCGCTCGAACTGGCCGGACTCCTGATTGTTGATGCGGAAGTAGGTGGACAACTCCATCGGGCAGCGCGTGTTTTTCGGGATGTAGCAGAATGAGCCGTCGGTGAACACCGCCGAATTGAGCGCGGCATAGTAATTATCACCCTGCGGCACTACGCTACCGAGATATTTTTTCACCAGCTCCGGGTGCTCCTGCACCGCTTCGGAAAACGAGCAGAAAATGACGCCGACTTCAGCGAGTTTTTTCTTGTACGTCGTAGCTACCGATACGGAATCAAATATCACGTCGACCGCCACGCCAGCCAGCGCCTTGCGCTCGTGCATCGGCACCCCGAGTTTCTCAAACGTGCGCAGCAGTTCCGGATCCACCTCATCCATGCTCGCGAGCTTTTTTTTCGGCTTGGGCGCGGAGTAATAGACCATGTCCTGAAAGTCTATTTTTGGGTGGTGCACGCTCGCCCACTGC
>JAURVQ010000070.1 GCA_030655395.1 Gammaproteobacteria bacterium
CGGGCAGACAGCCCCATCGGCAAGCCCCCGCCGATACGCGTTGCCCGCACAGACGCACCGCGCGATACTGCTCGCGCCCGTGGTCTCCACGGTGAAGCGCGGTATCGGGCGAGACTTGGTGGTTGAACCCGATACCGCGCGTCCTCTCGCTCGGCGGCCTATCTACGCCGAAATCCCCACCCCGAAACAACCCCCGCCCGGCTCATGCCAGGGCCGAGTGCGCTCGACAGCCAAGCGACTTGCCCTCGCTGTCGATATCGGTTGCCCAGGTGCAATCGCCGAATAGATGCGGTTTCTGGTAGCCATCCACACCCGCTGCCACGCCACGCCTGCAACCGCATCGCCCACACCACCACACCCTACCGCTTCCGCTTCATCGCACCACCCTTCCAGCGCCACATGACGAGCCATCATCTGACTGCAATCGGCGGCGGCGGAATAGATGGGGTGGGGCGGACGGTTACCCCTTTCAACTGCGCATTTTCGACC
Organism: Gammaproteobacteria bacterium; assembly: GCA_030655395.1. Taxonomy (GTDB): domain Bacteria; phylum Pseudomonadota; class Gammaproteobacteria; order SURF-13; family SURF-13; genus JAQBXX01. Next base: position 490 of record JAURVQ010000070.1, read on the forward strand.
CGGAGCAGGTCGAATTCGACGGCGGAAAAGGGCATGGCTGACATGCCGGACATTATCCGGATAAATACCCCTATTGTCAATAGAATCAATGCATTAAATAGCAATTGATGCCCCTCATGCGAGCCGTTTTGCAGCCACCGGCTGGAGCCGCCGCACACCCAGATCGATCCCCTCCAGCAGCAGGCCCAACTCCACCCCATCGAGCACCGCCGAGCGCGGCAACACGAAGCGTCCACGCGCCAGCCGCTGGTAGCACAACCAGAACCCGTGGCGGTCGTAACGCAGAATCTTGACCTTGTCCAAACCGCGGTTGAAGAACACGAACACATCGGTGAACACCGACGCCCCCGTCACCGCCTGTGCGCGCAGGCTCAACCCGTCCAGGCCCAGTCGAAAGTCCACCGGCGCCAAGCTCACCCGGACCACCGCCGATCCCGTCATCACCGGCATCATGGCGCCACCTCAAACCGCGGCAGCGGCACGCGGCGATCCCGCCCGCCCTTGCCATCGCGCACATGCACCCAAC
>JAURVQ010000073.1 GCA_030655395.1 Gammaproteobacteria bacterium
GTGCCAGCATCGGCATCGCACTCTACCCGGAGCACGGCGAGAGCGCAGACATGTTGATGCGTCATGCCGACATGGCCATGTACCACGCCAAAAAAACCTCTCGCAACCCGAGCTTCTACCACCCCGAATGATCTGAACCAGGCACGGAGATAGACGTCAAACTGATCATGCGCGGCAAAACAAAAATATCACCCGAGGACGTCGAGCTGTTTCGTCATGCAGTCAAGCGGGTCGTCCCGCTGCAGCAAGACAAGATCACACCCGTGCCGCGGCGCCCGTCGCCCCATCCGCAGCAGAAATATCTGGACGAGCAGCAGGTGCTGCGCGACATGCTCTCCGACGGCCCCGACACGTCGGACACTGAAACCGGCGAAGAGCTGCTGTTTCACCGCAAGGGCCTCCAGCATGGTCTCTTGCGCAAGCTGCGCCGCGGCCAGCTCAGCGTGGGCGCGGAGCTCGACCTGCACGGCATGACGGTGGTGGAGGCGCGTGACGCGCTGGGCCTGTTCCTCGCCGCCTGCCGCCTGAACAACGCACGCTGCGTGCGCATCATTCACGGCAAGGGTTACGGTTCACGGCACAAGCAGCCGGTGCTCAAGGGCAAACTGAATCAGTGGCTGCAACAGCGTGACGAGGTGCTCGCATTCTGTTCCGCGCGTCCGGTGGACGGCGGCACCGGCGCGGTGTATGTGCTGCTGAAAAAAGGATAGCGCTGACGCTTATTGATCCTTAAACGCCAGGGCGCAAAGACGCAAAGAAAAACCGGGTGTCTGGAGCTTCACCTTTGCGTTCTCTGCGTCTTGGCGACTTTGCGTTGTATAATTCTTTCGCTACTCGTCCTTGAGCGTGCCGGGTTGCAGCTCCTCCAGCATCACCACCGCATGGGCCTCGATACCTTCCGCACGGCCTATGTAGCCCATCCCCTCCGTGGTCTTGGCCTTGATGTTGACGCGCGAGAGGTGCATGCCGAGATCGTCCGCCAGCACCTTGCGCATACCTTCGATGTGAGGCGCGAGTTTCGGCGCCTGCGCCACGATGGTGCTGTCGATATTTGAAATGCCCAGGCTGTGCTCGCGCAACAAGAGCACAATCTCCTGCAGCAGGATACGGCTGTCGATGTCGCGGTATTGCGCATCGCTATCGGGAAAGTGCTGGCCTATATCACCCAGTCCCGCAGCGCCCAGCAGCGCATCGCACACGGCGTGTATCAGCACATCCCCATCGGAGTGCGCCGCGAGTCCCTGCGGGTGAGGGATGGTGACGCCGCCCAGCACCAGCTTTCTGCCCTCCGCAAACGCGTGCGCATCATAGCCGTAACCGATTCTCATGTTTCATCTCCCTGTTGAATCAGATAAAACTCCGCGAGCGGCAAATCCTGCGGCTGTGTGATCTTGATGTTGTCGGGTGCCCCCTGCACCATGAGCGGCACGGCGCCATGCCGCTCCATCGCGGCACACTCATCCGTCACCGCTGCCTGGTCTGCAATGGCCTGCGCCAGCGCCGCGCTGAGTACGCCCAGGCGAAACATTTGCGGAGTCAGGGCGCGCCATAATTCGCTGCGGTTCTCTGTGGCACGCACCCCGCCCGCTGCATCCACGCGCTTGATCGTATCATGCAAGCGGAGACCCAACAAACCGCCTGCCGGGTGCCCGTCCAGGGCATGCATGAGACGGTCGATATCCGCGTGGCGCAGACAGGGGCGCACCGCATCGTGCACCAGCACCCAGTCAGTAGATGAGGCCACGGGTTCCAACGCACACAACGCGCTCAACACCGAGTGACAGCGCTCGCTGCCACCCTCTGCCATCAAAAACGGTTTGCCGTAATCGGGCAGCCTGGCCCTGATCGCGGCAAAGTACGGATCAGCGCCCGCAACCGCCACCACGACTCCGGAAATTTTTGCATGGCTCAGCAGGCGTCGCAGCGTGTGCTCGATCACCGTGCGGCCACAGAGCGGAAGATACTGCTTCGGCAACTCGCCGCCCATGCGCGTCCCGCTGCCCGCGGCAGGCACCACGGCCCAGTAGCGCGGCAGTATATCCGTGGCGAAGCCGGTCAACGCAGACTACTCGTGCACGACCTGATAAAACGTTTCGTCTTTTTTAATCATGCCGAGTTCACTGCGCGCACGCTCCTCGATCGCCGCGTGGCCCTGTTTGAGATCGCGCACCTCGGCCTCAAGCGCCAGATTGCGTTCCTTGAGTACCCTGTTATCCTCGCTCTGCGCATCCCGCTCCTGCCCAAGCCTCCAGGCCTCGACGACACTGCCGCTGCCCATCCACAGGGGATATTGCAGCGCCAGCACCAGCGTAATCAGCAGGGCGATAATGAGCTTCACGGCGTAAGCAAAACCCTCATGGTTTCAGATTGGAAAACGCACCGCGTCCGGCGTATTCCGCCTGCGCGCCGAGTTCCTCCTCGATGCGCAGGAGTTGATTATACTTCGCCACCCGATCCGAACGCGACATCGAGCCAGTCTTGATCTGTCCCGCGCGTGTCGCCACCGCGAGATCGGCTATCGTGGTGTCTTCGGTCTCGCCTGAGCGATGTGAAATCACCGCCGTATAGCGGGCCTGCTTCGCCATTTCAATCGCGGCCAGCGTCTCGCTCAGCGTGCCGATCTGGTTCACCTTGATGAGAATGGAGTTGGCGATATTCTGCGCAATGCCCTGCGCAAAGATATTGGTATTGGTCACAAACAAATCGTCGCCCACCAACTGCACGCGGCCACCCAGTTTGCGGCTGAGCAGCGCCCAGCCATCCCAGTCATCCTCCGCCATGCCGTCCTCGATGGAGAGGATGGGATATTTATCCACCCACGCCCCGAGAGTGTCGGCAAACTCGGCGCTGGTGAGGCGCTTGTTTTCGGATTCCAGTACATAGTGACCGTCGCGGTAAAACTCCGAGCTGGCGGCGTCCAGTCCGATAAACACGTCCTGCCCCGGCGTATAGCCGGCGCGTTCGATGCCTTCCAGTATCACCTGGATGGCGGCCTCGTTGGAGGACAGATTGGGCGCGAACCCGCCCTCGTCGCCTACCGTCGTGCCGAGGCCCTTGTCGTGCAGTACCTTCTTCAGCGCGTGGAAAATCTCCGCGCCGCAGCGTATCGCCTCGCGCAGGCTGGGCAGGCCCACGGGCAGAATCATGAACTCCTGCAGATCGACGTTGTTGTCCGCATGCGCGCCGCCGTTGATGATGTTCATCATCGGCACCGGCAGCAGGAATTTTCCGCCGACGCTTCCGCCGGCGCGCGGCGCGAGATAACGGTACAGCGGCTGGCCCGCTGCAGCGGCGGCGGCATGCGCGGCGGCGAGCGACACGGCGAGAATGGCATTGGCCCCCAGCCGCGCCTTGTTCGGCGTGCCATCGAGCTCGCACATGATGCGGTCTATGCGCGTCTGGTCGTCCACCGGCACACCCGCGAGCGCCGCGCGCAGGTCGGTGTTGACGTGCGCCACCGCCTGCTGCACACCCTTGCCGCCGTAGCGCCGCATGTCGTTGTCGCGCAGCTCTATCGCCTCGCGCGAACCGGTGGAGGCACCCGACGGCACCGCCGCCCTGCCGCGCACACCGGACTCCAGAATAACGTCTGCCTCTACTGTGGGATTGCCGCGTGAGTCGATGATCTCGCGCGCATGAACGTCTTTTATTTTTACCACCGTGCCCCTTCCCTGAATAGTTTCTATAACTGATCTTCAATAAAACCGCGCGCCTTGACCGTGCGATCGAGCGCGATGAGCGTTTCCAGCAATTCTTCCATCAGTGCCAGCGGCCAGGCATTGGGTCCGTCGCTCAATGCCTGTTCAGGTACAGGATGGGTCTCCATGAACAGGCCCGCCACGCCGGCCGCGACAGCGGCGCGCGCCAGCACCGGCACAAATTCGCGCTGCCCGCCGGAACTCGTACCCTGCCCGCCGGGCAACTGCACGGAATGCGTCGCATCGAACACCACCGGGCAGCCCGTGGCACGCATCACCGCCAGCGAGCGCATGTCGGACACGAGATTATTGTAGCCGAACGACGTACCACGCTCGCACACCAGTATCTGCGAATTGCCGGTCTCGCGCGCCTTGTCCACCACGTTTTGCATGTCCCACGGCGCGAGAAACTGGCCCTTCTTGATGTTCACCGGCTTGCCCATGCGCGCGACGTTCTGGATGAAGTTGGTCTGGCGGCACAGAAAGGCCGGCGTCTGCAGCACATCCACCACCGCCGCGACTTCATCCAGCGGCGTATCTTCATGCACGTCGGTGAGCACCGGTACGCCGAGTTGTTGTTTGACTTCTTGCAGGATGCGCAGGCCCTGCTCCAGCCCCGGGCCGCGAAAGCTTTTGCCGGAGGAGCGGTTCGCCTTGTCGAAGGAAGATTTGTAGATGAAGGGAATGCCGAGCCGGGCGGCGATCTCCTTGAGCCGCCCCGCGCTCTCCACTGCCAGCGCGCGGCTTTCGATCACACACGGCCCGGCGATCAGAAACAGGGGTTGCGCCTGCCCTACCTCAAAACTGCACAGCTTCATTGTGCGGTGGCCGTTTCCGGCGCGCGCGCCGGATGCAACGCACGCTGCCGGCGTGCCGCCTGGATAAAGCCGCTGAACAGCGGGTGACCGTCACGTGGCGTGGAGGTGAACTCCGGATGAAACTGACAGCCCACAAACCACGGGTGCGAGGAAATCTCGATCATCTCGACCAGCTTGTCGTCCATGGAGCGGCCCGAAATCACGAGGCCTTTCTGTTGCAGTGTATCGAGATAATTGTTGTTGAATTCGTAGCGGTGACGATGCCGTTCGACAATCACGTCCTTGCCGTAGAGCGTGTGCGCCAGGGTCTCCGGCGCCAGACGGCACGGCTGCGCGCCCAGGCGCATGGTGCCGCCGAGATCCGATTCGGCGCTGCGTTTTTCCACGCCGCCGTCGGACGTCTGCCATTCGGTGATGAGTGCAATAACCGGATGCGGTGTCTGCGGATTGAATTCCGTGCTGTGCGCGGCGGCGAGCCCGGCCTGATTGCGCGCAAACTCGATCACGGCCACCTGCATGCCGAGGCAGATGCCGAGGTACGGGATGCCCCGGATACGGGCGTAGTTGACGGCGCGTATCTTGCCTTCAATGCCGCGCGCGCCGAAACCGCCCGGCACCAGTATCGCATCCATGCCTTCAAGTGACGCCGTACCGTGTTTTTCGATTTCCTCGGAATCGACATAGACGATACGCACGCGCGTGAGCGTGTGTATGCCGGCATGCGTGAGTGACTCCGACAGCGATTTGTAAGATTCGGTCAGGTTGACATACTTGCCCACCATCGCGATGGTCACTTCGCCGGTGGGATGCTCGCAGGCATACACTACCTTTTCCCACGCCGACAAGTCTGCTTTGTCCACCGTGAGACGCAGCTTGTTCACCACAATTTCATCGACGCCCTGCGCATGAAACAGAAGCGGGATTCGGTAGATGTTGTCGACATCCACGGCGGAGATCACCGCCTTCTCCTGCACGTTGGTGAACAGCGCGATCTTGCGCCGCTCCGCCTCCGGCAGTACCTGTGCGCTACGGCACAGCAGGATGTCCGGCTGAATACCGATGCTGCGCAGTTCCTTCACCGAATGCTGCGTGGGCTTGGTCTTGATCTCCCCCGCGGTGGCGATATACGGCACCAGGGTGAGATGCACGTAGAGCGTCTGTTCCGGGCCGAGCTCCACGCCCATCTGACGGATGGCCTCCAGAAACGGCAGCGACTCGATGTCGCCCACCGTGCCGCCGATTTCCACCATGGCGACATCGGCGTTACCCGCGCCCTCGCGGATGCAGCGCTTGATCTCATCGGTAATGTGCGGAATCACCTGCACCGTGCCGCCGAGATATTCGCCGCGACGCTCCTTGCGGATGACATTTTCGTAAATCTGGCCGGTGGTAAAGTTGTTGCGCCTGCTCATGGTGGTATGCACGAAGCGCTCGTAATGGCCGAGGTCGAGGTCGGTCTCCGCGCCGTCTTCGGTGACGAACACCTCCCCGTGCTGGAACGGGCTCATGGTACCGGGATCGACGTTGATGTACGGATCGAGCTTGAGCAGGGTCACTTTCAGCCCGTGCGCCTCCAGGATGGCGCCCAGCGATGCGGAGGCGATGCCCTTGCCCAAGGAGGACACCACACCGCCGGTGATGAAGATAAATTTGGTCATGAAAACCCGGAGCTTACAGCGCCGTGAAGGTGGCGCCAGATGGGATTGCAGGTTACCAGAAAGACACGCGCTTCACAACGGAATGAGCGCGTCAGACTCGATATTTCAAGCCTGCTGCACAATCACGAGGCCGTTCTCGTCCGCTGCCGCCTGGAACGGCTCACAGACCCACAAATCGCCGACTGCGGCGAGGTCGGGGCCTGCATAGATCAGCGGAATACGGTCGCGCTGCCAGGGCGGGATGGCGGTTTCCTGAAACAGCTTTCTGAGTTCATGGGTGTGGCCGCGGCCCGCGGGCCGGCAGCACTCGCCGCCTTGACGAAAGCGCACCGTTACCTCAGGGTTGCGGCACAACCATTGTTTGATTCCACTGCCCGTTGCAGGCATCGCACTCAGCATGCCGAGGCCGCCGGGGAGCGTTAATGTGTCTTGCATGTTCCACGGCAGGACTGCGGAGGAATCATGCGGTGTCAGCGGCGTCAGTGCATACATGAGATCGCGGTAACGGCGCACCTCCGCGCCCGGCCAGCGCACACACGGAACGCGGTCGGCGGCTACCGCCACGACATCGCTGAGGATGTGTTCGATGTGAACAGCCGCCGGCAGCGGCAGATGCAGGTGCTTGAACCAGGCGTGCAGCAGATTGCGCTGGCGCGGCTGAGTCAGCATCTTCAGTCGCGCGACGGATAATGCATCGCGCCGCTCTGCGGCCACGTGTTCAAGATCACTGTGCGCCAGCACATCCAGTAAATACGCCGCATCCGCCGCATGCCGCGCGCTGCGCGCGAAGGTGCCGCTGACGGCCGGCCAGCGCGCGGCCAGGCGCGGCATGATTTCCTGGCGCAGATAATTGCGGTCGTAATTGATGACAAAATTGCTCTGGTCCTCAATCCAGCTCAGGTTCTGTCGTATTGCATAGTGATGCAGTTGCGCGCGCGTGAACTCAAGCAGCGGCCTCAGGTGCACACCCGCAGCGAACGTGGCGCACGCGGGCATCGCCGCGAGGCCGTGCGGGCCGGAGCCGCGCAGGAGTTGCAGCAGCAGGGTTTCGGCCTGATCGTCGCGGTGGTGGGCGGTGAGCAGGGCGTCGCCGTTGTTCATCACACCGGCGAGCGCCTCATAACGCGCACTGCGTGCCGCCGCCTCCGGGCTTTCGCCTGCGGCCGGCGTGGCGTTGACGTGCACTGCGCGATAAGGAATTTGCAGCGCAGCGCACACCTCCGCACAGTGGTCAGCCCACTGCTGCGCATCCGGTTGCAGCGCATGATTGATGTGTATGGCATGCAGTTCGGTGCCGGGCAGGTGCGGACGCAGGCCGGCCATGGCGTGCAGCAGTGTGTGTGAATCGAGACCGCCGCTGTAGGCCACCCAGTAGCGCGGAGCGGGATAGTGCGTGAGCTGCGCGAGCAGGCGCGCAGGCGTGAAGGCGGACAAATTATTGCTGATACGTTCCAAAATGCATCAAGCGCTCATAGCGCATACTCAGCAATTTTTCGGTGGGCATGTTTTCCAGTTGGCCGAGACTGGCCAGGAGCGCGCGTTTGATCTCACGCGCCATCGCATCCACATCGCGGTGCGCACCGCCCAGCGGCTCCGCAATGATCTCGTCGATCAGGCCGAATCCCTTCAGGCGCTCGGAGGTGATGCCCATGATCTCGGCGGCCTCCGGCGCCTTCGCGGCGCTCTTCCACAGGATGGAGGCGCAGCCCTCGGGCGAGATCACCGAATAGGTGCTGTATTGCAGCATCAGCACACGGTCGCCCACGCCGATGGCGAGCGCGCCGCCGGAACCGCCCTCTCCAATCACGGTGCAGATGATCGGCGTTTGCAGCGTACTCATGGCGAACAGATTGCGTGCGATCGCCTCACTCTGGCCGCGCTCCTCCGCGCCGACGCCGGGATATGCGCCCGGCGTGTCGATAAAAGTGAGAATCGGCAGGCGAAAACGCTCCGCCATCTGCATCAGGCGTAATGCCTTGCGGTAACCCTCGGGACGCGGCATGCCAAAATTGCGCCGCACCTTTTCCTTGGTATCGACACCCTTGACGGTGCCGATCAACATCACCGGGCGCCCCTCCAGGCGCGCGGTGCCACCGATCACGGCGGCGTCGTCACCGAAGCAGCGGTCACCGTGCAGTTCTTCAAAGTCGGTAAAAATACGCTCGATATACTGCGGCATCTGCGGCCGCTGCGGGTGGCGCGCGAGTTGCGAAATCTGCCATGACGTGAGCGATGCAAAGATGGATTCGGTGAGCTTGCGACTCTTCGCCTCGATGCGCGAGATCTCGTCGCTGAGGTTGATCGCGTTATCGCTGTCGACAAAGCGCAGCTCCTCGATCTTCGCCTCAAGCTCGGCAATCGGTTGTTCGAAATCAAGAAAATTGAGTTTCATGGATTGCTTCCGCAGGCGCCACTACAACTAAGGGCTATATACTACCTTGACGTGGTCTTTCCCCACCAGCCCCGCGAGGCGGTGCAGCAGTTCATCCGTGGGGTGCACGCGCCATTCCTGGCCGAGCGGCAGATCGGCGTTGATGCTGCTGCCATTATACGCATTACGGTAACTGATCCATACCGGACAGCCTCCATTGCGAAACGGCGTCAGCGCCGCAGCGAGCTCAGAGACCATACCGTTACCCGCCATGTCCGATTCAAGGCTGATGACCAGACGTTGCGCATAACGCTCGCGCGCCTGATTGATATCTGTAATACGCAGCGCGCTCATCTTGTAATTGCCGCTGTATTCATCCACGCTGACCTCGCCCTCGACCACCAGAAGCTTGTCCTTGACCAGAAGTTCACGGTGGTGCTGATAGACCTCCGCAAACACCGCAATCTCGACCCGCGCGCTGCGATCATCGAGCGTGATAAATGCCATGCGTTCACCACGCCGGTTATTCATGACGCGCAGCGCCACCACCAGACCGGCGACCAGCACGCTCTGGCCCTGCGCCGGTTTGATCTCCGCCAGAGAACTGCTGACGATATTCTCCAGTTCGGCGCGATAGCGCTCGATGGGATGACCGGTGAGATAGAGGCCGAGCGTTTCCTTTTCATGCTGCAGGCGCTCTGCTTCACTCCACTCCGCCGTCACCAGAAACTGCAACGCCTCGGGCGCGCGGCGCGCGGCAGCGCCGAACAAATCGTCCTGACCCACGGCGCTGTCACGCAATTCACGCTCGGCGGCATTCAACGCATCCGGCAAGCTGGCGAGCAGCGTGGCACGCCCCGGCCCCAGCGCGTCGAGCGCGCCGGAGCGAATCAGCGCCTCCAGCACGCGTTTATTGGCCTTGCGCAGATCAATGCGGCGGCAGAAATCAAACAGGTCAGTAAACGCGCCATCTTTTTTACGACTCTCAATCATGCCTGCGATGGCGGCGCTGCCCGCGCCCTTGATGGCACCGAGACCGTACAGCAGAGTGTGATCGTCGTGCACCGTGAACGCGTAATCACAGCGGTTGATATCGGGCGACACCATGGTGAGCTGCATCGCGCGGCACTCGTCCATCAGCATCACCACCTTGTCGGTGTTGTCCATGTCGGCGGACAGCACCGCGGCCATGAACGCGGCGGGGTAATGCGCCTTGAGCCAGGCGGTCTGGTAGGCGATGAGCGCGTAGGCCACCGAGTGCGATTTGTTGAAACCGTAGTCGGCGAACTTTTCCATCAGATCGAAGATGGGACGCGCTGCGCTTTGCTTGACGCCGTGCGCCGCCGCGCCCTGCATGAAGATGTCGCGCTGCTTGGCCATCTCCTCCGGCTTCTTTTTGCCCATCGCGCGGCGCAGCATATCCGCCGCGCCCAGCGTGTAGCCGGCCAGCACCTGCGCGATCTGCATCACCTGCTCCTGATACAGAATCACGCCATAGGTGGGTTTGAGTATCGGCACCAGATCGGGATGCGGGTAATCGACGCGCGCGCGCCCGTGCTTGCGATTGATGAAGTCGTCCACCATGCCGGATTGCAGCGGGCCGGGGCGGAACAGCGCCACCAGTGCCACCACTTCGTCGAAACAGTCCGGCTGCAAACGCTTGATGAGATCGCGCATGCCGCGTGACTCAAGTTGAAATACCGCTGTGGTGGCGCAGGCCTTCAGCAGATCAAACGTCGGCTTGTCGTCCAGCGGCAGTTGCGTGATGTCGATCTCGATGCCGCGCCGGCGCAGACTCTTCACCGTCCAGTCGATGATGGTGAGCGTGCGCAGCCCAAGGAAGTCGAACTTGACCAGCCCGACCGCTTCGATGTCGTCCTTGTCGAACTGGGTCACGCTGCTCTCCGCGCCCTGCTCGCAGTACAGCGGCGTGAAGTCGGTCAGCGCCGAGGGCGCAATCACCAGGCCGCCCGCGTGCTTGCCCGCGTTGCGCGTGAGGCCTTCCAGCTTGAGCGCGAGGTCGATCAGCGTGCGCGCTTCGTCGTCGTTTTCATAACGCTCGCGCAGCAGCGGCTCCTGCTTCAGCGCCTCCTCCAGCGTAATGCCGATCTCGAACGGAATCAGCTTGGCGATGGTATCGACAAATCCGTACGGCAGGCCGAGCACGCGGCCCACGTCGCGCACCACGGCCTTCGCCGCCATGGTGCCGTAGGTGATGATTTGCGACACGCGCTCGCGTCCGTAGCGCTGCGCGACATAATCGATCACCTCGTCGCGCCGCTCCATGCAGAAATCGATATCGAAGTCGGGCAGCGAGACACGCTCCGGGTTGAGAAAGCGCTCGAACAGAAGTCCGTGATGGATCGGATCGAGATCGGTGATGCCGAGCACGTAGGCCACCAGCGAGCCCGCGCCGGAACCTCGCCCCGGGCCCACGGGGATGTCGTTGTCCTTGGCCCAGCGGATGAAGTCGGCGACGATCAGGAAATATCCGGCGAAGCCCATGCGGATGATGACGCCGAGCTCGGTCTCAAGCCGTTCCTGATACACGTCGGCGGGCGCGTTGTATGACAGTGTCTGCAAGCGCGCGGCGAGTCCACGTTGCGCCTCCGCGCGCAGCCAGGCTTCGAGTTCCACACCGTCCGGCAGCGGGAAATCAGGCAGGTGGTTTTCACCCAGCTTCAGCGTGAGGTTGCAGCGGCGCGCGATCTCGACGCTGTTTTCAAGCGCCTCCGGCAGATCGGCGAACAGTTCCGCCATCTCCTGCGGCGTGCGCAGATATTGCTGCTCGGTGTAGTGACGCGGACGGCGCGGATCGGCGAGCGTGCGTCCCTCGCGGATGCACACGCGCGCCTCATGCGCCTCAAAATCATCACGCGTCAGAAACCGCACATCGTTGCTGGCGACCAGCGGCGTCTGCGTCGCCAGCGCAAGCTCCACCGCAGCATGCAGATAATCTTCTTCGCCCTCGCGTCCGGTACGGCTGACCTCGAGATAAAAGCGGCCCGGAAAGAGTGCCTGCCAGTCGCGCAGCAGTTGTTCGGCGAGCGGGCGCTGATGGGCCAGCAGCGCCTGACCGACATCTCCCGTGTGTGCGGAAAGCGCAATCAGTCCCTCGCTCGCACCTGCAAGCCAGTCCTTGTGCAGCGCGGCCACACCCTGATGCTGCCCCTCGGTGTAACTGCGCGTGACCAGGCGCGTGAGGTTGCGGTAGCCGCACTCGTTCTGGCACAGCAGCACGAGCCGGCTTAACGCCGCACTGCCGCTGCGCCGCAGCCACAGATCCACGCCGATGACCGGCTTGATACCAGCCTGCATCGCCGCGCGGTAAAATTTCACCATCGCAAACAGATTGCACTGATCGGTCAGCGCCACCGCCGGCATGCCGCTTTCGCGCAGCGCCTGCATCAGCGGCTCGATGCGCACCGTGCCGTCCGTCAGGGAGTATTCGGTGTGCAGATGCAGGTGGACGAAATTCGTTTTCATAACGCTACAGTGATTGAGAGGTGTTCGCGCACCGGCGCGAATGAGCGCCGATGAATTGCGCACGCACCCATGGTACGCAGCGCCGCAAGATGCTGCGCCGTACCGTAACCCTTGTGCTGCGCGAATCCATAGCCCGGATATACCTGATCGAGTTCCGTCATGATGCGGTCACGCTCCACCTTGGCGATGATCGACGCGGCGCTGATCGACGCCACGGTGGCATCACCCTGGATGACGGTCACCACCGGGCACGCGAGCGCCGGGCTCACGTTGCCGTCCACCAGCGCATAATCCGGTGCGACATGCAGTGCGGCGACGGCGCGCTGCATGGCCAGCAGCGTGGCGCGACCAATATTGAAATGATCGATCTCGTCCACCGAGGCCGTCCCCAGCGCCCAAG
>JAURVQ010000076.1 GCA_030655395.1 Gammaproteobacteria bacterium
TAGCCGTCCATCTCCGGCATTTCCACATCAGAGATGATCATTGCAAAGCGCTCCGTTACCGGTGTCTCTTGCTGTGCCAGGCCCTGCAGCAACTCCAATGCCTGCCGCCCGTCGCACGCCACGGTGCATTCAATGCCGAGCTGCTCCAGCGTGCGCACGATCTGTTTGCGCGCCACGCTCGAATCATCCACCACCAGGATATGCTGGTGCGTACGCTGCTCTGCGGCCTCCGTGCTGCCGCTCTGCAGCACTGCATCGGTGACTTCGGTCACAGTGCCATTCACCTCGGCCAGCACCTTCTCCACGTCGATGATCTCGACCAGATCGTTGTCGACATGCGTTACCGCCGTCATGTAGCTGTTGTTCCCGGAGCCCTTGGGCGGTGGCAGGATCGCCTCCCATTTCATGTTGATGATGCGGTCTACACCGCTCACCAGAAAGCCCTGCACCGAGCGGTTGTATTCAGTGATGATGATGTAACACCCGGCGTAGTCAGCGAGAGCCGGATAGCCGATGGCGAGGCCCAGGTCCATGACCGTGATGGTCTTGCCGCGCATGTGCGCAATCCCGCGCACCGCGGCGTGCGAGCGCGGCAGATGGGTGAGCGGCGGGCACTTGATCACCTCTTGTATCTTGAATACGTTGATGCCGAAACGCTGCTGGCTGCCCAGACGGAACAGCAGCAGCTCCAGCCGGTTGTGTCCGACCAGTTGTGTACGTTGATCGACCCCGTCCATTACGCCTGCCATGATGCTCTCCTCGAAGGTGAACTGACCGTATGGCATGAATAGCGGCGGATGGCACGCGCAACTTTAGCCCTTTTAAGCGGCACACAACTTGCACTGAGGGTAAGGGAGTGCCCATGAGGCCAAATGTGCTTGATCCGTGACATGAAACAGGACACCGATAGCCAATACACCGACGCCCCAGCGCGCCTGCGGTGGGGCATAGGCCGGCCTCTGGGGGCGGCGCTGCTCCTCTGGGGGCTGGGCTGCGGTCTCGCCGTGGCCGGGGAATTCCAGTCTTTGGACAGTATTGTCGAGACGGCGCGTGAGTTTGTCGTGCAGACGGGGTCCGGCCGGGCTGCGCTGACGGCGAGTCCGCACAACATCGATGTGGGCCCGCTCGATGGGCGCCTGCAATTGGCGCGCTGTGACACGGAATTGACGGCCTTCGCGCCGCCCGGTGCGCGCACTGTGGGCAATACCACGGTGGGAGTGCGCTGTAACGGCATGCGGCCCTGGTCGCTCTACGTCCCGGTCACGATCCGGGTGTTTGGCGACGCCGTGGTTGCAGTGCGCCCACTGGCGGCCGGCATGGTGCTGACGGCACAGGATATCCGCGTGGCCCAGGTCGAACTGGGCAACGCCTCCACCAGCGCACTCGCCGATCCGCAACGGGCGGTGGGCAAAGTGCTGCGACGGCCCCTGCTGACCGACGCGGTGGTGACTGCCGACAGCCTGGATGAGCCGCGCCTGGTGCGGCGTGACGAGCAAGTCACGCTGCTGGCCGAGGGCACGGGCATCGAGGTGCGGATGATGGGCCAGGCGCTTGCCGATGGTACTGCGGGCGAATTGATCCGGGTGCGCAACCTCATCTCGAAGCGGGTGGTGGAGGGCATCGTAGTTTCCGCCGGCCTCGTCCGGGTGCGTATGTAATGTGTGTTACTTATTAAGGTGACATCTCCGCTACGTCCCCGCCCCCTGTTTAGGGGGCGGGACAGGGTGGGGGTAGGGTAAACACGGTATAGCTCAGGAGATACCCTATTATGACGTGTCGTCATAATAGGGTATCTCCTGAGCTAAAGTTTCCATTTCGCCTGCCGCTATATTTGGCAGAGAACCAAAATCATGAACTTGAAGCGCTTATGGAGTATTGAGCCATGACACGAGAAATAGACGCAGTGATCGCCGGGATTGCCAAAAACCCGGGCAAGGGGCCGGAGGTGCGCGCCGAGCGCGAACAAGCGCCGCGCGCACAGGACAGGAATACCGTCCCCACGCGTTCGGACACGGTGAGCCTCACCGAAGCCGGTACACGCGTGAAAGAGTTGCAGGATCGGGTGGCTGCGGTACCGGTGGTAAACGCGCAGCGTGTGCAGGAGATCAAGCAGGCGCTGGCCAGTGGCACCCACGCGATCGACCCGGCACGTATCGCTGACAAGCTCGTGCGCTTCGAGAGCGTGCGCGGCAGCAAGCCGTAAGCAAATATCATGCGGCCCATGCTGAAATCCGGTACACAACCCGCACCTTCCCCTCTGCTGGAGATATTGCAGCGCGAGATCGAGAACGGCACGCAATTACTGCATGTGCTGCACCGCGAGCACGCTGCGCTCACGAGTAACGCGCCGGATATCCTGGAGCAGGCCGCGCATGACAAGCTGCACTGCCTGAAGCAGGTTGAGGCGAGCGCAACAGCGCTTGCCGAGGCGTTGCGGACAGCGGGTGTGGCCGCGCGCGCCGCTACTGACTACCTGCGCGCGCATCCGGACACTCGTCTGGGCGTGTGCCGGCAACAGGGGCAGCGTATCCTGGTCGAGTGCCGGCGCCAGAACCAGATCAATGGCAGCGTGATCGAATTGAGCCGGCGTAACACGCTGCGCGCGCTCGCCCTGCTGCGCGGACAGTCGCCCGATCAGCCGATCTACAGCGCCTCGGGCGAGACCTTTGCGCCGCCTCCCTCGCAATCGTTGGCGACTGTCTGACAACACCTCCATAGTTCAACCCGCTTGGCGTCCACCGGCCTATGTCCGCAACGCACAATCTTCAGGTATCGGCGGGGCAGACCTCTCCCGCAGACTATGCCGTGCAGGCGGAGAAGATCACCGCCCCGGCGCGTATCACCACCCTGCTTAAGCGCCTGTTGCAGGCGCGTACCCTGCTCGCAGTGGGCTTTCCGCAGGTGAGCGACTGCTATAACAGCAGACTCCTTTCCATCCAGCCAGACCACGGCAGCATGCTGCTGGATGAACTGAAGCCCGCTGCTGGCCATGCACACCTGGTGCGTCTGCGCACGCTGCATATCCAGGCCCAGTTGCGCGGCGTCGACATCGATTTCTCCGCCAGGCTAATCGAAGCCGGCGCCAAGGACGGGATAGCGCTCTATCGTATCGGCCTGCCCAGTGTGCTGAACTACGCGCAACGCCGCGCCAATTACCGTGCCCGCCTGGGGGCGGGCGAGCGTGTGCCGGTTACCCTCAAGATCAAGCAGGGGCAGATATTGCAGGGTCATTTGTGCGATATCTCGGCAAGCGGGCTAAGCGCCGTCTTCGACCTTCCGGCAGCAGTACTGGCTCAGGGTGATCTCATCCCCCGCTGCATGATCCGCTTTGCGCCGGGTGACGAGGCATCGAGCGCGCTGGAGGTGCGTTTTGTAACTACGGAGACGCACTCCGGCCAGTGGCGCGTAGGCGGGAACTTTATCAAAATGGAGCGGGTGGAACAGAACCGGGTGGAGCATTTTGTGGCCGCGCTCGACCGCGAGATGCGCAAAAAAGACGTCGCCCTGAAATAATATGCCGGCCTGCATCTATGTTGACCGCAAATACCAAAAATACTGAACGCCGCGCCAGTTACCGTGCCCACCTGCGGCCAGGTGACCGCGTCCCGGTTACCCTTGAGACGGAGAGTGGGCAGATATTGCAGGGTCATTTATGCGATATCTCGGCAGGCGGGTTGAGCGCCATCTTCGACCCCCCGGCAGCAGTGCTGGCTCATGCTGAACTCATCCCCTGCTGCATGATCTGCTTTGCGCCGGATGACGAGGTGTCGAGCGCGCTGGAGGTGCGTTTTCTATATACGGAGGCGCACTCCGGCGAGTGGCGCGTAGGCGGGCGATTTATCGAAATGGAACGGGTGCAGCAGAATCGGGTGGAGCGTTTTGTGGCCGCACTCGACCGCGAGATGCGCAAAAAGTAAAACGTCGCAAAATGATGGTGCTGGATATTAGTTGGTCGGGGTGAGAGGATTTGAACCTCCGGCCCCTAGCTCCCGAAGCTAGTGCTCTACCAAGCTGAGCTACACCCCGTTAAATACAGTGACAAGTAGCGAGTGACGAGTGGCGAGGTAAAACACTTTGCCACTGGCTGCTAAAAGGTACGATTCACGGAAAATTCGGCAAGCGCGATGAGGGCGTCTTTGTAAGGCGATCCGGGTAACGCCGCAAGCGCTGCGCTGGCCTTGTCCGCCTCCGCTTTTGCCGAGCGCGCAGTGTACGCGATGGCCCCGGTGGATTCAATGGCGGCGGTGACGAGCGCGATGTGCTCGCGGCCACCGCTTTCGACCGCGCGGCGCAACAGCGCCTTTTGCTCCGCCGTGCCCGTGCGCAGGGCGTGGATCAAGGGTAGTGTGGGCTTGCCCTCGGCCAGATCGTCGCCTACGTTTTTCCCCAGCTGCGCGGACGCCGCGCTGTAATCGAGCACATCATCCACCAGCTGGAACGCCGTGCCGAGATGCATGCCGTAGGCCGCGAGCGCCTGCTGTAGCGCAGGCGGCTGGTGCGCGAGCACGGCGCCCAGTTGCGCTGCGGCCTCGAACAGCTTCGCGGTCTTGCAGCGGATCACCTCCAGATAGCGCTGCTCGGTGGTGTCCGGGTCGTGACAGTGCAGCAGTTGCAGCACCTCGCCTTCCGCGATGACGTTGGTGGTGTGCGCAAGAATTCTCATCACCTCCATCTCGTTCGCCTCCACCATCATTTCGAACGCGCGTGAATAAAGAAAATCGCCCACCAGCACGCTCGCCTCGTTGCCCCACACGTTGTTGGCGGTTTCCTTGCCGCGCCTGAGTTCCGAGCCGTCCACCACATCGTCGTGCAGCAGCGTGGCGGTATGGATGAATTCGATCACGGCGGCAAGGGCGATGTGGCCGCTGCCCTGATAGCCGCAGGCACGGGCGGCGAGCAGCACCAGCAGCGGGCGCAGACGTTTGCCGCCGCTGTTGATGATGTAGCCCCCCACCTGATTGATGAGGACAACGCCGGACGAGAGCCGCTGCTGGATCAGCGCGTTCACCGCGCGCATGTCCTCTGCGACGAGGGTGTGGATGTCCGCTAACGTCATATTGCCGGGCCTGGGAAGGGGGAGGCCATGCTAGCAGGCCGCCCCGGAAAATGCAGCTACCCGGCAAGGTGCGGCCCAGATTGGTTTGACCTTATACAGCGGAGGCACTACAATTACGGGCTTGATGAATGGCACGCAGGCAGTGCGGGAGAAGGACATGTACGCAGTAATTGAAACCGGCGGCAAGCAATACCGGGTGACCGAGGGCGCGACAGTGCGCGTTGAGCTGCTGCCTGCGGAGCAGGGCGCGTCGGTCAATTTCGATCAGGTGCTGATGGTAGGCGAAGGCGCAGATGTCAAGGTAGGCGCGCCCTACGTCAAAGGCAGCAAGGTCACCGCGACCGTGACCGCGCATGGCCGTGGCGACAAGGTGCGTATTATCAAATTCCGCCGCCGCAAGCATTATGCCCGTACCCAGGGTCACCGCCAGAGCTACACCGAGCTCCAGATTACCGGCATCACTGCGGGTAAGTAGTACACTCTAAAATTAAAGGCAGACCACCATGGCACATAAAAAAGCAGGCGGCAGTACACGTAACGGCCGCGACTCACAATCCAAGCGCCTCGGCGTCAAGTGTTTCGGCAGCGAG
This sequence comes from Gammaproteobacteria bacterium, assembly GCA_030655395.1. Taxonomy (GTDB): domain Bacteria; phylum Pseudomonadota; class Gammaproteobacteria; order SURF-13; family SURF-13; genus JAQBXX01. Next base: position 5,647 of record JAURVQ010000076.1, read on the forward strand.
CGCGTCGTTGCCGGCAACATCATCGTGCGTCAACGCGGCACTGCGTATCACCCCGGCGTCAATGTACGCCTGGGCAAGGATCACACCCTGTTCGCCGTGGCCGATGGGCACGTGAAGTTCGAGGTCAAGGGTCCGCTGGGCCGCCGCGTCGTGAGCGTAGTGCCGAATTAACAAAACAGTTTGGCGCACAAGCTGTAAAAAAAGCCCCTCACGTTGGGGCTTTTTTTTGTCTGGCGGACGATGCTGTTCCCGCTACCTCCCGCCCCCTGTTCAGGGGGCGGGACAGG
>JAURVQ010000077.1 GCA_030655395.1 Gammaproteobacteria bacterium
GAATCGGAGCGGTGGAATCCTCGATGGAAAACTCCACGCCGTCGCGCCGGATAAGCGCGGCGTGGCTCGCGCGCTCGGTGGTGCGCTGCTCGCGCAGGGCGAGTGTGGCCGGACACTCCAGCCGCTCACGCGTAGCCTCATGAATGGCGTTAAACACCTGCATCAGCGGCTGCCCCCTGGCCTCGGCTACAGTCCAGCCGGTGAGTTGCTCGGCGACGGGGTTCATGTAATCCACGCGCGCCTCGTTATCGGTGGTGATCACCGCATCGCCGATGGATTGCAGTGTGACTTGCGCACGCTCCTTTTCCTGGAACAGCGTTTCCTCGGCCAGCTTGCGCTCGGTGATGTCCTGCACAACAGCAACGAATGCCGGGGCTGTTTCGGAGTGGGAGAACTGCAGACGTATTTCAACCGGATACGTCGTTCCGTCCTTACGCCGATGCCGCGTCTCGAACGAAACCCGCTCACGCGCGCCGGATAGCAGAGGCTGCACCAGCTTGCTGAATCGCTCCCGCGTCATGTCGGGCTTGATGTCGAATACCGTCATGCGCGCCAGCTCTTCACTGCTGTAGCCGAGGTTGCTTGCCGCAGTCTGATTCACCTGCACAAACCGCGACGATTCCGGCTCAATGAGGTAAATCTCGGCTGGCGACTGATCCAGAATGCGCCCCAGGCGCACGAGCTGCTCCTCGGCCTGCTTGTGCTTGCGGCGCTCCCCGGCCTCGCGCAGCTCGCGCTCGACCACCGCGCTCAGGCGCACGAGGTCGTTCTTCATGATGTAGTCGCTGGCGCCGGCGCGCATCGCGTTCACCGCAGCCTCCTCGCCGATGCTGCCGGAGACGATGACAAACGGGATATCGCGTCCGCTTTGCTGCAGCAGCTCCAGCGCCGCCGTCGCACTGAAATGCGGCATGCTGTAATCGGACAGGATGATGTCCCAGGGTTGCGCGAGGGCGGCGCTCATCGCCTGCGGCGTTTCCACGCGCTCGCTGACGGGCTCGTAACCGCCGCGCTTCAGTTCAAGCACAAGCAGCACGGCATCGTCTTCAACATCCTCGACGATCAGTACGCGCAATGGTGCTGCCACTGACATCCCCCTTGCTACGAACGGTGCGCGTGGATAATGCGGAAGCCACCGCCCACGACGCTGGATTTATTGGACTACGCTGCGAAATCTCGACCAGACTCGATGGAGCACCGCGGTAACCATACCGCCCCGCCCGGTCTCGTTATGTTCCTTGACTATACGGCACATTGCCATCGTGTCAAAGGTGAAGACGGGCCCCGTTCTTGCATAGCGCACTTTCCCAGCAAGCCACGCTGCGGGGAAGATTTCCGCCTTGTGTAAACGTTGTGTGAAGACGCCTATGTCGCACAGGCATAAACGACACAGACGATGTACCTACTGCATGCCGCGGTCAGCGTCAGATGATGTCCGGGTCATGGACCCGAGCGTGAAATAAAACGTCGCCCCCTGCTCCACCGCACCCTCGGCCCAGATGCGCCCGCCGTGACGGCGGATGATACGCTGCACGGTCACGAGCCCGATGCCGGTGCCCTCGAACTCAGCCGGCGCATGCAGGCGCTGAAACGGCGCGAACAGCTTGTCGACATAGGTCATGTCAAAACCGGCGCCGTTGTCGCGTACAAAATACACCGTCTCGCCTTGCTCGCGCATGACGCCGAATTCAATGCGCGCCTGCGCATGGCGTGCCGTGAACTTCCATGCATTGCCGAGCAGATTGTCAAGCGCGATGCGCAGCAGGCGCGCATCACCGCGCACCGTGATATCGGGCGCGATAATGAATGTCGTCTCGCGCGCCGGGCTTTGCCTGCGCAGATCGGCCACAATGTCCGCAGCGAGCGCGCTCAACGAAACCTCTGCGTAACGCATCTGCGCGCGCGCAACCTGCGACAGGTTGAGCAGATCGTCGATGAGCTCAGACATGCGCTGGCTTGCGTTGTGGATACGTTGCAGATAGTCCATCCCCGTGGCATCCAGCCGCGCCGCACACTCTTCAAGCAAGGCCTGGGCGAAGCCATGGATGGCGCGCAACGGCGCACGCAGATCATGCGAGACCGAATAGCTGAAGGCCTCGAGCTCCTGGTTGAGCACAGTAAGCTCACGGGTGCGTTCGGCGACACGCCCCTCCAGATCGGCGTTGAGCTGGCGTAACTCTTCTTCTGCGCGCTTGCGCTGGGTCACATCCTGCACCGTGCCGAACATGCGCAGCGGCACTCCCGCCTCGTCATACACCACGTGCGCGCGCTCATGCACGATGCGCTCGCTGCCGTCCGGCAGCACGATGCGGTGGTCGAGGCGAAAAACTATCCCGGATGCGAGCGATATCTCTGCCGCTTTTCTCACCATCTCACGATCGTCAGGATGAACGGTGCTCAAAAACGTATCAAAGGTCACATGAAAATTGTCCGCGCTGCGTCCGAAGATGCGGTAGATCTCGTCCGACCATAAGGCCTCATTGCTCGTGACATCCCACTCCCAGTGGCCCATGCGCCCGATGTGTTGCGCCTGCGCCAGCCTGGCCCGGCTCTGTTTGATCTCGGCGGAGGCACGCTCCGCGCGAGCGCGGGCGCGCACCTGTATCCAGGTGATGCCAAATAGCAGCACGCTCACCAGCGTGCCGCCGCCCAGCACCATCCATGGCAAATAGCCCTGTGGTCCGGTGCCGAATCCGGGCAGCGAGGCGTAATACAGCGTCCATGTGTGCCCGCCGATGTCCGCGGTGCGTACTGCCTTGAAGCTGGGACGGAACGAGGCATCCAAGGCATGCAGGGAACCGTCATCGTCGAAGAGTAGGGTATCGAAGGACATGAGCGTGCCGTCGAAGACCTCGAAATCGACAGACGGATGAGCCTGCATGTCATAGATGCCTGCCAGCAGATCGACGGCATGGAATACGCCGATCACAAAACCCTGCAGCGCGGCCCGGCGCTGCACACTGTCTTCCAGCACCGCGCCATTACGGTATACCGGCACAAACACCAAAAACCCGGGTTGATCCGACGGGCCTTCCGCCAGCCGGGGGATGCGTCCGCCCAGCGAAGGCGCTCCGGTGTCGCGTGCGCGCGCCATCGCCTCCAGATTCATCGGCGTACCGCCGACGTCAAGCGCAAGCGCCCGCCGCGTGAACGGCTCGATGAATTCGATGGGGAAATACTCTGCCGCAGTGCGCAGCGGGCCATGCTGGCCACCCGCGAGGTCCCACACAGTGTGGCCGCCCAACCCATCGGCGCTGAGGCGCGCGTGAAATGCTGCGACCGAGTCGGGTGTTACGCGCGGTGTATATTGAATGGCCGCCAGGCCCGGATACCGCTGCTTGAGGTTGAGGTTGGCGACATAACGACGAAATTCATCGCGCGTTACGTCCTCGCTCGAAACAAACAGTCCGCGCGTAGCCACCAGCGCGTCAGCGTAGCGGCCCATGCGCCGCTCCACCCACACCTGCGTCGTCTGCACCGCGTTATCAAAGCGCGTCTGCATCTCCGCCACGACGTTGCGCGTTTCATACCGCCAGATGAGCACGGTCAGGCCAAGACCAATGACAAGCACGAGGTACGGCATGGCCTGGTGCCACGCCAGGGACCGGAGACGGTTGAATGCACTGATTGTCGGGGACATGGCGCGCTCGCCGCCGGGGATTTTATCCCGGCGTGTTGTGCTCCACCCAGCGCGCGCCGGCTTTCAGCGTCTCGTGTTTCCAGAACGGCGCGCGCGTCTTCAACTCCTCAATCAGATAGCGGCAGGCCGCAAACGCCTCTGCGCGGTGCGCGGCCCACACTGCGGTGAGCACGAGGGTATCGTTGGGCGTCACCTCGCCCGCGCGATGCACGATGAGCGCGTCGATGATGGGCCAGCGCTGCGCCGCCTCAGCGCAGATGGCACTGAGATATTTCTCGGTCATGCCGGGATAGTGCTCGAGCGTCATGGCCGCGACCGTCTCGCCCTCATTGAAGTCGCGCAGCGTGCCAACAAAGCAGGCCGTGGCGCCGTAGCGCCCGCACTGCTCCAAGGCCTGCTGATGGCGGGCCAGCTCCTGCCAGGGATCGAATGGCGTGTTGCACACCAGAATCGTCATGTGGCCTCACTTGCCACTGCGCGCAGCCGGACCAACACTTGCGCTAGCCGCCCGTGACCGGCGGGAAAAATGCTACCTCATCGCCATCGTACACCTGCTGCTGTGCGTTTGCATACGCATGGTTCACCGCGGCCAGCATGTTGGCGGGCCACGGCGCACCGCGTGCGACCTCGGCCCACACCTCGGCCACGCTCCGTGCGTGCATGGCGTCGATGCGATCTTCCGCTCGCCCCATGCGCTCGCGCAGGCTGGCAAAATACTTTACGCTAATCATTCCGGTTAAAGTGTAGCATCCCTGTACTTATGCCCAAACTGAGCCACTTCAACGCACGCGGCGAGGCGCACATGGTGGACGTCGGCGGGAAAGAAGCGACGCACCGGCGTGCGCGCGCCGAGGGGCGCATCGTCATGCACGCCGATACGCTGGCCCTGATTCAACAAGGCACCCACGCCAAGGGCGACGTGCTGGGAATCGCGCGCGTGGCGGGCATCATGGCGGCGAAAAGAACCGCCGAGCTGATCCCGCTGTGCCACCCGCTGGCGCTCAGCCATATTGAAATCGAATTCGAACTTCTGTCTGACGGCGCCGAATACCTATCCGGCGTGCACTGCACCGCCAGTGCCGAAACACACGGGCCCACCGGCGTGGAGATGGAGGCGCTGATCGCGGTCGAGGTTGCGCTCGCGACCGTTTACGACATGTGCAAGGCGGCGGATCGCGGCATGACGCTCACCGCCATCCGGCTCATGGAAAAGAGCGGCGGGAAATCGGGGCCTTGGCAAAGAAGCGGCTGAACCGGCCCCCCGTTCACGCCGGGGGCAAGGCTTTATTCACTGCTCGCCCGCCGCGCACTATGCATCGCACGCAGCGACGTAAGCGGCGCCTGGCCGAGCCAGGTCATGAAGTCCGCTGAGGCGAGCGGACGGGTCAGGAAGTAACCCTGCGCAATGTCACACCCAAGCTCATCGAGCATATCCCAGGTCTGCTGGTTCTCCACGCCCTCGGCCACTACCCTCAGGCCGAGGTTATGGGCAAGATCGATGGTCGAACGCACGATCACGGCATCGTTGCCGTCCTGCGCCATGCCCATCACGAAGGACTTGTCGATCTTGAGCGTGTCCACCGGCAGTTTCTTGAGGTAGGCCAGCGATGAATAACCGGTGCCGAAATCGTCGATGGCCAGGCGCACGCCCATGGCATCAAGCCGCGTGAGCACAGCGAGTGCGCGCATGGGGTCGGTCATGATGGCGCTTTCGGTGATTTCGAGCTCCAGACACGCGGGCGGCACATCCCACTCCTCGAGATAAGCGACCATCTGCTCGGCAAGCTGCGCCTCATGCAGATTGCGCGCCGAGAGATTGACCGCGAGCGTGAGATCGATACCGGCGCGCCGCCACGCCGCGCACTGGCGCACTGTCTCATGCAGTACAAACTGGGTGAGCGGACGAATCAGCCCGGTACGTTCCGCGAGCGGAATAAATTCATCCGGTGGAAGCAGGCCCTGCCCCGGGCGCTGCCAGCGCACCAGGGCCTCGGCGCTCACCACGCGTCCGCTGCTGAACGCCACCTTCGGCTGATAATGCAGGACGAGCTCCTGTTGCTCGATGGCATGCGTGAGCGCGCTCGTCAGCGTCAGGCGCAACAGGCTGTCCTGATCCTGTCCACTGTCGTACAACGCATAACCGCTGTGGGCGCGCTTGGCCGCGTACATGGCAACATCCGCGCGGCGCAGCAGGGTGGCCTCGTCCGTGCCGTGCGCCGGAAACAGGGCGATACCGATGCTGGCGCGCACATCGAGCATCTGACCCTCCAGATGAAACGCCGCCTCCAGCGTGGTGATCAGCACGCGTGCGGCCTGAATGGCGCGTTCGGCGTCCGCCCCCGGCAGCAGCACGGCAAATTCATCGCCGCCCAGGCGCGCGACGGTGTCGGATTTACGCAGCGTGTTTTGCAAGCGCAGCGCCACCTGCTGCAGCAACTGGTCGCCGCTGTGATGGCCGAGGCTATCGTTGACCTCCTTGAAGCGGTCGAGATCCATCACCAGCAAGGCCAGCGGCTTGTTGTCGCGCGCACAGGTGAGAACGGCCTGCTGCAAACGGTCTTCGAGCAATGCCCGGTTGGGCAGGTTGGTGAGCGCATCATGCAGCGCCTGATGTTCAAGCCGCAGTTTGCTTTCGATGAGGCGTCCGTTATCGGCCTCGATCTTGCGCGCCATTTGATCAAAGGCCTGCCCGATGCGGCCCAGTTCATCCCTGCCGTGCAGCCCGGTCTGCGCCGCGCGGTCACCGGCGGCGAGGCGTTCGGCGGTGCTGACGATGCGCGCCACACGCCGCGTCACTACAAAATGCGACAGCAGCCATAACAGTGCCGACAGGCCCGCCATGAGCGCAGCGGATTGCAGCACATGTCTTTGCACCACACGCCGCCCGGCCTGCTTGGGGCCTTCAAGGTCGTACAGTATGAACAGGATGCCGGTGCGCGTCGGGCGCAACTCACCACTCTTTGCGCCCAGCACCACGGGGTAATAGCCCAGCACCGAGCGCCGGTCCTGCGCCACCGTCACCTCGCCCGCAAGCATGGTGCGTGCGCGCGTCATGCTGTCACTGTGAGTGGCGGGGGATACCTCACGCACCGGCCGTCCGATCCAGGCCCGGCGCGTGGCAAACCGGATGATGTCGTTGTCGTCCGCGAGCAACGCATACTGCAGATTGGGATGCGAGCCCAGCGGGACGATTGCGAGCTGCACCCCCTCGACATCACCCTTGAGCAACAGATATTCAATCACACGCTGCAGGCTGCTCATTTCCTGCGTCAGTTCGTCGCGGCTTGCCGCCTCAATGCGCAGGTCTTCGAGCCGCGTGTCGTGGTACAGGGCGTAGGCGCTCCACACCAAGGCAAGCAGCAGCAGGAGCAGCGGGATGGCCACCCGCAGCGGAAACTGCAACAGCAGCCGTTTCATGGTGCACTCTCGTCAAGCAGACCGTTATCCAGCAGCCTGTCGGGGTTATTTTTTCTGGCCAGCAGCCTCTGTGCCTGCATGACGCCCTCTAACCGTCGCAGCGGTTCATACAGCCCGGCCTGCGGCCCCGCCAGCAGGCGCCTATTCTCGCTCAGGTCGGGGATGCGCAGCAATTGCAGTGCGGCGAGGAACTCCGCTGCGCTGATGCCCTCACGCGGCGCCATACGCCCCGCCACATCATCCGGGTGGGCCGTGAGATAGGCGAGTGCGCGGAACCAGTCGCGCAGCAGGCGCTTCACCACCTCCGGCTGACGTTCCAGGATGTCACGCCGCACCACCAGCACGTCCACAATCTCACCCGGAATCTCACTGCTGTCAAACAGCCGCACCGCGCCACGCTTCAGCAGCCGCGTGCGTACCGGCTCGAAGGTCACCACGGCATCCACCTCATGCTGGAGAAACGCGCGCTCATGCTCGGAGATCGGCATCGGCACGACGCTGACCTCGCCCAGACTCATCCTGCTCTGTTGCAGCGCGCGGGTCAGCACATAGGCGCCGAGCGCGCCGCTCTCCACACCGATGCGCCGCCCCTTGAGGTCGGTCAGGCGCTGCGTGTCCGCGTGACCGAGGATCACATCTGCGCCGTGGGAGAAATCCATCACCAGCACGACCCGCGGCTCCTGGCCGAGATCGGCGAGCAGCAGCGCCTCATCCAGGGTAAGCGCCGCGGCCTCGATGGCGTGATTGAGGAACGCGCGCACGACGTCGGTAGCCGAGGCGTACTCGACGAGTCGCACCGGACTGCCCTCCAGATAACCCAGATCGCGCGCGAGATAGAGCGGCTCATAACCCGGCCACACATTCGTGCCTACACGCAGCGGCGGCTCGGGTTCGGGGGCGCAGGCTGGTGCAAGCGCAAGCACGCCCAGCATCAGCGCCACACGCACGATATGTCCGCCCGTTACCATGCCATACCCTATCCTGGCCGCAATACACCCTGTCAAGATATAGCGGCAGGGTGACAGATTTCTCTACCTGGGCACAAAAGTGTAGTCTTATTTATTGACTACCCGTAACCAACCTCAAACCATGTCTGAGCACCATCATCACGCGCACCGCGACCGTCCCGCACTGCTCGGCGCCGCCGTGCTGCTCACGCTCGGCTTCGCCATGGTCGAGGCCGCGGCGGGCTGGTGGTCGGGCTCGCTCGCCCTGCTCGGCGACGCGGCGCATATGGTCACCGACACCGCCGCACTGGGGCTCGCCGCCTTTGCCGCCTGGATCATGCGCCGCCCGCCGTCGGCGCGCCACTCATATGGGCTGGGGCGCGCCGAGGTGGTGGTCGCGCTTATCAACGGCCTGTTGATGCTCGCGATAGTCATCGGCATCGGTTGGGCGGCGGTTGAACGCCTGCACGCGCCACAGCCGGTGGCGGGCCTCGCGGTGATGGGTGTAGCGGCGGTGGGGCTGCTGGTCAATGCTCTGGTCGCGCGCCTGCTGCTGCGCGGGGAGCAATCGCTGAATACGCGCGGCGCGCTGCTGCATGTGCTGGGCGACCTGTTCGGCTCCGTGGCCGCGCTCGCCTCCGGCACCGTGATCTACTTCACCGGCTGGACGCCGATTGATCCTCTGCTGTCGCTGCTGATCTGCGCACTCATCCTTTATTCCAGCCTGCGCCTGCTGCGCGACACATTGCACGTCATCATGGAAGGCGTGCCGCCGGAGATTGATCTCGCCGAGGTCGGCCAAGCGCTGGCGGGCATACGCGGCGTGATCTCGGTGCACGACCTGCACATCTGGACGCTGTCTTCCGGCGTAGTCGCGCTCTCCGCGCACGTGGTGGTGAACGATCTGAGCGGCTGGGAGGAAATACTCGGCAGGCTGCGCGCATTGTTGCATGAGCGCTACGCCATCGACCATGTGACACTGCAACCGGAGCCGTGCACACATACCCTCAAGCCCATGCGCCATACGCCGCAGGGCACGCCCGTATAAAAATACGGTACTGCACCCGGCCTTCGTGCAATCAAATAATCTTGCGCGCGCTTTAATCAAATTGTCATCTTTCTCTGCCATTCTGGCACCAGATTCAGGTTCGGTTGACTATCAGGAGGTGGTGTTCGATGCAAACTAAACAGGTATTACACAGCGCGGCAGCGTTGACGCTGATGCTTTCCGTGCTGGCGGTACAGCCGGTACGCGCGGCGCAAACGGTCATCAAGATCGACGGCTCCAGCACCGTCTACCCGATCACCGAGGCGGTGGCCGAGGAGTTTCAAAAAGAAGGCAAGGGTAAAATTCAGGTGACGGTAGGCATCTCCGGCACCGGCGGCGGTTTCAAGAAATTCTGCCGTGGCGACACTGACATCTCGAACGCCTCGCGCCCGATCCTCGCCTCTGAAATGGCGGCCTGCCGTAACGCCGGGTTTGACGGCACCGCGGTCGTCACCGGCCCGCGCATCGGGGCCAAGGGCGTGGAGTATTACGAACTTCCCGTCGCCTTTGACGCCCTCACCGTGGTGGTCAACCCGAAAAACGACTGGGTGAAAAGCCTCACCGTGGCGGAACTCAAGAAGATGTGGGAGCCCGCTGCGCAAGGCAAAATCACCAGCTGGAAACAGGTGCGCGATTCCTTCCCTGATGCACCCCTGAAGTTGTTTGGAGCGGGTTCCGACTCTGGCACCTTTGACTATTTCACCGAGGCTACGGTAGGCAAGGCCAAGGCGAGCCGTGGCGACTACACCGCGAGCGAGGATGACAACGTGCTGGTGCAGGGCGTGTCGCAGGACAAAAATGCGCTCGGCTACTTCGGTTATGCCTACTACGTGGAAAACCAGGCCAAGCTCAAGGCCGTCGGCATCGACGGCGGCAAGGGGCCGGTGGTGCCTGCGGAGGCCACCGTGATCGACGGCACCTATCAGCCGATGTCGCGTCCGATCTTTATCTATATCAACAAGCGCTCTGCGGAAAGACCCGAGGTCAAGCAGTTTATCGAGTTTTACCTGAAAAACGCCGCCTCCCTGGTGAAGCAGGTGAAGTACGTGCCGCTGCCGGCACTGGCCTACACCACCGCGCTTGAGCACTTCGCCAAAGGCAAGACCGGCACCGTGTTCAACGGTCAGGCCGAGGTCGGCGTCAGGATCGAAGATCTACAAAAGCGCGAAGGCAAACTTTAGAACAAGTGTAAGTTGTGAATCATCGGGGCGCCTGCGGGCGCCCTTTTTTTGCCTGAATCCGGCCTGTAACATAACTGTCATATTGGCTGATTATGCTGGTGCGGTTTATAGCTGAGTTCCTGTCCGGAGATTCAAGCGCGTGAGCACCCTACTCTCTGTCCTGTCGCCCCGCGCACGCCTGCTGCGCCGGATACGCGAGCGGGCGATCGAACTGGTGCTGTTTCTGGCCGCGCTGTCGTCGGTAGCGGTGACCGCGGGGATTGTGGGTGTGCTGGCGTATGAGTCATACGGCTTCTTCCAGCATGTGCCGCTCGGCGACTTTCTCACCGACACGCAGTGGACGCCGTTGTTCGATGATGCTCACTACGGCATTCTGCCGCTGCTGACCGGCACCCTGGTCACCACCGTGATCGCGCTGCTGGTGGCCATCCCGCTCGGCACCGTCATCGCGATTTATTTGAGTGAATATGCGCCGTACCGCGTACGCGAGGTGGCCAAGCCCGTACTGGAAATGCTCTCCGGTGTGCCGACGGTGGTGTACGGCTATTTCGCGCTGCTGTTCGTGACGCCGCTGCTGCAAAAGATATTTCCCAGCCTGCCCGGCTTCAGCATGCTGAGCGCCGGGCTGGTGATGGGCATCATGATTATTCCGTACGTGAGCTCGCTGAGCGAGGATGCGATTCAGGCAGTACCAATGCAGTTACGCGAAGGCTCGTATGCGATGGGCGCCTCGCGCCTGCGCACTGCGCTTAGCGTGGTGATCCCCGCTGCGCTCTCCGGCGTCGCCGCGGCCTACGTGCTGGCCATGTCGCGCGCCGTGGGCGAGACCATGGTGGTCGCCATTGCCGCCGGCATGCAGCCGAACCTCACACTGAACCCGATGGAACCCGCCGCCACCATCACCACCTACATCGTGCAGGTGAGCCTGGGCGACTTGCCGCACGGGAGCATCGGCTATCAGACCATCTTCGCCGCAGGCTTCACCCTGCTGCTGCTGACGCTCGCGTTCAACATCGTGGGCCAGATGCTCAAACGCCGCTTCCGGCAGGCGTATTAATCAGGAGACACATTAATGACGACGCCCCATAAAGTGTGTCTCCTGATTAAATACCGTGTTTACTCTACCCCCACCCTGTCCCGCCCCCTAAACAGGGGGCGGGGACGTAGCGGGAAGGATAGCCTTACTGACGGACTTATGAGCAATCATGCGTAGCGTGCAACAAATCATCGCGCGCAACAAGCTGGCCGACGGTATTTTCGTCGTGCTCGGCCTGCTCGCGCTGTTCATCGGCATCGCCACCCTGCTCGCGCTCATCGTCGATCTCGCGCTGCACGGCGCGCCGCGCCTGTCGTGGCAATTCTTCACTTCGTTCCCGTCGCGCTTCGCGGCCAAGGCGGGCATACTCTCGGCCTGGGTCGGCACCTGCATGGTCATGCTGGTCACCGCCGCCTGCGCCGTGCCGCTCGGCATCGCCGCCGGCACCTATCTCGAAGAATACGCGCCGAAAAACTGGGTTACGGACATCATCGAAATCAACATCGCCAATCTCGCGGGCGTGCCCTCGATTGTGTATGGCCTGATGGCGCTGGGGCTGTTCATCTACCAGTTCAATCTCGGCCAGACCGTGCTTACCGCCGGCCTCACGCTGGGGCTGCTGATTCTGCCCATGGTGATCATCGCCACGCGCGAGGCGGTGCGCGCCATTCCGCGCAACATCCGCGAGGCGGTGTATGCGCTCGGCGGCACCCAGTGGCAGAGCATCCGCGACCACGTGCTGCCGTACTCCATGGGCGGCATACTCACCGGCGTCATCATCGCCATGTCGCGCGCCATCGGCGAGAGCGCGCCTATCATCACCATCGGCGCGCTCACCTTCATCGCCTTTCTGCCGCCTGCGCCGCTACAGGCCACGCCGCCGTTTGTCTCGTTTGAGTGGCTCACCTCACCCTACACCGTGATGCCGATCCAGATGTTCAACTGGGTGTCGCGCCCGCAGGAGGCGTTTCATGTCAACGCCGCCGCCGCCGGCCTGGTGCTGCTCCTGATGACCCTGCTTATGAACGGTATCGCGATCTATCTGCGCTATCGTTTCCGCAAACGCATTAAATGGTAGAGAACTTCCCCATGGAAAATATTCTGACCCCGGAAGTACCCCGCACCGCCCGACCCATGGCGAGCAATTTTCAGGTGCCGCCCGGCACCCTGGCACAGTCCCCCGGCGCGCTGACCACGGAGGCCCCGGCGGTGCAAGGCGCGGAAACTCCCAAGCTCAAGGCGCGCGTCACCGGTCTCAATTTTTATTACGGCGCAACCCATGCGCTCAAGGATGTGAATCTCTCCATCGCAGAGAAGCGCGTCACCGCGCTGATCGGCCCTTCCGGCTGCGGCAAGACCACCTATCTGCGCTGCTTCAACCGCATGCACGACCTCTATCCGAACAACCGCTATGAAGGCGAGATCGTGCTGTATCCGGATGAGGTCAATATTATCGGGCCCAAGGTCGATCCCATCGAGGTACGCATGCGCATCGGCATGGTGTTCCAGAAGGCGAACCCGTTCCCGAAGACGATTTATGAAAACGTCGCCTATGGCCTGCGCGTGCGCGGCGTGCGCAAACGCAGCGTGCTCGACGAAAAGGTGGAGCAGGCCTTGCGGGAAGCGGCGTTATGGGATGAGGCGAAAGACCGTCTGCACGACCTCGCCTTCAATCTCTCCGGCGGCCAGCAGCAGCGCCTGTGCATCGCGCGCGCGCTCGCCACCGACCCGGAGATATTGCTGTTCGACGAACCCACCTCCGCGCTCGACCCCATCGCCACCGCGCGCATCGAGGAACTGATCGCCGAGCTGAGGGAGCGCGTCACCATCATCATCGTCACCCACAATATGCAACAGGCCGCGCGTGTATCGGACTACACTGCCTTCATGTATCTGGGCGAACTGATCGAGTTCGGCGACACCGACATCATCTTCACCAACCCGTCGAAGAAACAGACCGAAGACTACATCACCGGACGCTACGGGTAGAGAGCACAGGAATACTAAAATGAAGCCCAACATACACACCCATATTTCACGTCAGTACAACGCCGAGCTGGAGGACATCCGCACGCGCGTGCTCGCCATGGGCGGCCTGGTCGAACAGCATATCGACCAGGCCCTGCAGGCCCTGGTCAACGGTGACGTGGAGCTTGCCAACCACGTCGCCACGCAAGACTACGAAGTCAACCGCATGGAAGTCGGCATCGACGAGGAGTGCAACCAGATCATCGCGCGCCGCCAGCCTGCGGCGAGTGACCTGCGCCTGGTGATGGCGGTCATCAAGACCATCTCCGATCTGGAGCGCATCGGCGACGAGGCGGAAAAGATCGCGCGCATGGCGGTGCGGCTCGCGGATGAAGAGCGCCCCAAGAGCAACTACATGGAAATACAATACCTCGGCAACCACGTGCGCGGCATGGTGCACGATGCACTCGACGCCTTCGCACGCCTCGACACCGATGCCGCGCTGCGCGTGGCGCGCGAAGACCTGCAAGTGGACAAGGAATACGACGGCCTGATGCGCCAGATGATTACCTTCATGATGGAAGACCCGCGCACCATCTCGCGCGTGCTGAACGTAATCTGGGCCGCACGCGCGCTGGAACGCATCGGCGACCACGCCCGCAACATCTGCGAATATGTAATTTATCTGGTGAAAGGCAAGGACGTGCGCCACATCAGCCTGGAACAGATCGAAAAGGAATTACACGAGGACAGCGGGACTTAGGCGGCTGTTTCCGGTTGGGTGCTTATGAGCATACTCACCTCACTGAAGTCATGTAGGTTGGGTTAGCGGCCTTATCGCGCCGTAACCCAACAAACCCAATCTTCTACACTGGCTTTTGTTGGGTTACGGCGCAAGAAGACGCGCCTAACCCAACCTACACATCGACATGCTGCATCAACTGCGAAACGCCACCATGTGATCGACGTCGTAACGAATTCCCACTTGCTCGCCGATGGCGTGGTCGTGGTGGCTGGGGAACAGCGACAGCACCTTCGCGCCGGTGGGCAGGCGCAGCGTGTACATGATCTCCGCGCCCTTGAACGCCTTGTGCAACACCTCGGCGCGCAGTGCCGAGGCGTCGTCGTGCACAATATCGTCCGGGCGCAGCAACACCTCCACCGGCGTGCCCTGCGGCCACGGATAGGCGCGATTGCCCTTGATCGCGCCCACCTCGGTCTGCACCGTGTCGGGCGTGAGCAGCGTGCCGCGCATGAGCACGCCCTGGCCGATGAAGTCGGCGACGAAACGGTTCGCGGGCTCGTGGTAGAGATTGTACGGCGTGTCCCACTGCACAATTTTTCCTTCCGCCATCACGCCGATCAGGTCACCCCAGGCGAAGGCCTCGTGCTGGTCGTGGGTGACGAGAATCGCGGTGCTGCCCTGGCCCTTCAGAATGGCGCGCACCTCCTGGCTCAGGCGCTCGCGCAGATCGACATCGAGATTCGAGAACGGCTCGTCCAGCAAAATGAGTGCGGGCTGCGGCGCGAGCGCACGCGCCAGCGCCACGCGCTGCTGCTGTCCGCCGGAAAGTTCGTGCGGGTAGCGGTGCCCCAGCCCTTCAAGCCCGACCACCTCAAGCAGGTGGCGCGCCATGTTGCCGCGCGCCTTGCGCGTGAGGCCGCGCAGGCCGAAACAGATGTTGTCGGTAACATTCAGGTGCGGAAACAGCGCGTACTCCTGAAACACCATGCCCATCTGGCGCTGCTCCGGCGGCAGCGAAAAACCGGGGCGTGAAATGCTGTGGCCGTTCAGAATGATCTCGCCCTGCACCAACGGCTCGAAGCCCGCCACGGCGCGCAGCACCGTGGTCTTGCCACAGCCTGAAGGCCCGAGCAGGCACACCAGTTCGCCCTGCTGCACGCGCAGGGAAAAATCATGCACCGCCACCTGTTCCTGATAGCGGCACTCGATGTTTTCCAGTTTCAACAGGGCACTCATACGCCCTATGATAACAAATTTGCGCGCCGCGCCTTGACCAGCCCTGCCAATGGTCGTAGCGCGAGCGCCAGCAGCGGCAGCAGGCCCAGCACCGCTACCATCGTGGTGCCGGTGGGCAAATCCGCTGCATAGGAGAGCCACAGACCCACGACGCTGCCCATCAGGCCCAGCAGATATCCCAACGCCAGCCGCAGTGCCGGTGTAGCGGCCAGCAGCGTGGCGCTGAAGGCGGGAATGATAAGCAGGGCGAACACCAGCAGCACGCCGGCGATCTGCACCGCGAGCGTGATGACCACGGCGAACGCCATGAAGAACAGCAGCTCGCGCCCGAAGCTGCCCTGCGACGCACAGGGATGTGCTAGTGTCGCGGGAGGCAGGATGCCGGGAGCGACCTTGCCAAACGCCAGCACTGCACTGCGCTTGCGCAATAGGATCTGCGCCGCCACTAACAAGGAATAGACGGCGCCGATCACGCCGACTTCCTGCCAGCGTACCCACAGGATGTTGCCGTTGAGCAGGGTTTTCAGTTCTTCCATGCCCACGCTGGAGCGGCTCAAAATCAGTATGGATAAGGCGCTGGCTACCACATACACGCAGCCGATGATGACTTCGCGCGTGGTGATATCCGCTATCTTGCGCAGGCAGGCGCAACCCACGGCGGCGAGCAGCGCGGCGCCGAAGGCATACGCCAGGGCCGCGCTGCCGTGGGCGTCATGGCCGAGCAGAAATGCCAGGCTCGCGCCCAGCGCCGCTACCTGGGCCAGGGCCAGATCCACAAAGATGACGCCGCGCGCCAGCACGTGCAGCCCCAGATAGGTGTGCGTGATAATCATCAGCACACTCAGGGCGAGCGCCGGCAGCAAGATCATCCAGCCTTCCATCAGAGCGCCCCGGACTTTTGCAGGGCGGCGACGATGCCGTCGAACAGATCGAAATAGGTCGCGATCTCCGGCGTGCTCCCGACTGAATTAGGCAGCACGGCGACCTTGATGCCGGTCTGTTCGGCGAGGTAGCTGGCCGAGCGCCGTTCGTAATAGGGTTCCATAATCAATAACCCTACCTGATCCGCCTTGATGCGCGCCACCAGCTTTTGCAGGTGGGCAACGCCCGGTGCGATACCGGGCACGGGCTCCACCTGGCCGGCGATGACCAGGCCGAAGGCATCGGCGAGATACAAAAACGAGCTGTGGTAGGCGATCACCGGCTTGTCCTTGAGCGGCGCCAGCGCCGCTTGCCACGCCGTCATCCTGGCCTGCAACAGTTGCTCGAAGTTTGCCAGGTTGGCTTGGTATTCCGCCGTATGCGCGCCATCCAGCGCACTCAGCCGCGCGGCAATGGCCTGCGCCATGCGCAGACCGTTGGCCGGATTCAGCCAGTAGTGGGGATTGCCCTGGGCATGCACGTCACCCATGGCGCGCGTCACCGGTGCGCTGGGCACACCGAGCAGCGGCACCGTGCCGGAAAGATCGAGATAACCGGCACTGCCGGGCAGCACCCGCGCATTGCGCGCCGCCTGCAACAGCGGCGGCAGCCAGCCGATTTCCAGATCCGCCCCGACCAGCAGCAACAGATCAGCCTGATAGACCTGGCGGATCATGCCGGGTCTGGCCTCGGCGTAATGCGGGTCACGCGTGCCGGGGGTGAGGCTGATCGCCTCCACCCGGCTCCCGCCCACGGCCTGTGCAATGGCGGCCAGATCCTGCGTAGTGGCCACCACCTTGAGCGCGGCCTGCGAGAGCGTTGGCAGACAAAGCAGGAGCAGGCTGCAGCATAGTTTGCGGAAGAGGGTCATGAGCTTCGCCCCCCTTTAAAACTTGTGCGCAGCGTGCGCGCCGAGGCTGAACTCCATCTGCAACCACAACGCGTGGGCATCCTTTTCCGCCAGGTGCTGCGTCCAGTCGCGGTTGTACTGCAGGCGCAGCTTGCTGTACTCGGTGGGGTACCAGGTCAGGTTGGGCGATAGCCGCGTGCGGTTGTCGCGCAAGGCATCGGCGCTGATGTCATACCCCTCCGCCCCGCCGCTTGCCTCGGCATACTCCATGCGCAGGCCCGCCACCCAGCCGGGCGTGAAGCCCCACAGCGCCTGGGTGAAGCCGCCCCAGTCCTTGAGGGTTGCAGCATCCGTCTGGTAGCGCCGGTTCAGCAACTCGGTATGCCAGGCCACAAAGGGGAAACCGCGCTGGCTGTGCGCGGGTTGCCATTTCAGATACAGATCGGCGCCATGGATCGCCGTGCCGGTACTGAGGCCGCTGGCATTCGGCCCCCACAGCCCGGAGAGGCCCAGGTTCATGGCCACCGTGTCGGACAGATCCAGGCCATTCAGCCAGCGTGCCGAATACAGCATATCACCGGCGTCGCGCGCGGATCGATCCAGCAAGGTGTGGCCGCCGACTTTCTTGTCCTTTTCGTACAAGAAGCTGGTGGCCGTTTCACCGTTGGCGTTCTGCGCGCCGGCATACAGCTCCGAATACCACGGCAGGGGTGTCAGCCAGGCAACGCGTGCGC
Source organism: Gammaproteobacteria bacterium (assembly GCA_030655395.1). GTDB lineage: Bacteria > Pseudomonadota > Gammaproteobacteria > SURF-13 > SURF-13 > JAQBXX01. The sequence continues at coordinate 17,724 of JAURVQ010000077.1, forward strand.
CCTGGCTGCGCAGGCCGTCGCCGCCGAACAGACGCGACAGTACCAGCGGTTGATCGACGAAGGCCCAGCTATGCGGATGCTGCGGGTTGTGGCGGCCAAACTCGGTGAAGTACTGCCCACCCTTGACCTGCAATCCCGCGGGCAGGCCGCGCGTGGTGAAAAAGGCCTCCTCCAGCTCAACCTTGGTCGCGCCACCCGCATCAATCTGCAAAATGAGGCTGGCCTGCGCGTCGAAGTAAGGGTCTACCGTTCCGCCCAGCGTAAGCTCCACGTTCTGCACCGTGAAGCCGTTACGATTGGGATCATGCGCGCCGGCCTGCAACCCTTCCAAGGCCGCGTTGTCCACGCTCGATCCGCCGGCGGTGAACAGGCTGCTCAGCCCTACCTGGATCGGGGTGTGGCCGGGCGGTGTGGCGGTGTGGACGGGTGCGGGCGCCGACTGGGCCTGTTGAGCCGCGCCCTCCATGGCGCTGATGCGCGCCCTCAACGACTTTATTTCCTGCTCGTGCGCCTGTTGCGCGCGCAGCATCTGCTGTTCGAGCTGCTGCAGGCGTTGCTGCACTGCTTCGGCATCATCGGCCAGCAGGGCGCCTGAATAGCCAAGCATGCAGGCGGCCGCAGCCGCCCGCGAGTAGCGGGTGAATTTATTCAACATACACGACTCCCCTAATATCTATCCGGTCAAAAAAACCACGCCCACGGCGCGCCATGCCTTGGCGGGCCGTAGAGGCGAACTGAAACAGATCAGGAGGGTAAGGGCGGGGCGCGGATACGCTGCAGGCGCAGCGAGGTTTGGCTATGAGGTGAAACGGCGTTTAAGGCTAAAACGAAGACCAGAACAAGCAACAGAGCGGGCGGGGCGGGCGCACACCATAGCGCGCCGGGCACATGACTGAGCTGGCATTCGCTGTGACCGGCA
>JAURVQ010000093.1 GCA_030655395.1 Gammaproteobacteria bacterium
CCTGGTCGCCCCGCTGTTCGAGCAGGCCAAGGTGTGCGCCAATCACCTCGCGCATCTGGGCTATGCGCGCTATGAAGGATCGGTCACCTCCACCAAGCTCAAGGTCACCGGCATAGACCTGTTTTCCGCCGGCGACTTTACCGGCAGCGAGCACAGCGAGGAGATTGTGCTCAAGGATGCCTCCCAGGGTACCTACAAAAAGCTGGTGATCCACGACAACCGCATTCAAGGCGCGGTGATGTACGGCGACACCGGCGACGGCGCCTGGTATTTCCAGTTGATGCGCGACGGCACTGACATCGGCGCCTTCCGCGATCAGCTCATGTTCGGCCAGGCGCATCTCGGTGACGCCGGTCACGGCGGCCAGAGCAAGGCCGCCGCCATGAGCGACGCGATGGAGGTGTGCGGTTGCAACGGCGTGTGCAAGGGCACCATCGTCAAGGCGATCAGCGAAAAAGGCCTGTTCACGCTGGAAGAGGTGCGCGCGCACACCAAGGCGTCCTCATCGTGCGGTTCGTGCACCGGGCTGGTGGAGCAGATCATGGCCTCGGTATTGGGCGGCGGTTACACCGCGGCTCCCAAGGAAAAGCCGGTGTGCAAATGCACCGAGCATACGCACGACGAGGTGCGCAAGACGATACGCGAACGTCATATGCTCACCATCCGTGAGGTGATGCAGCATTTCCAGTGGAGCACGCCGGACGGCTGTCATTCGTGCCGCCCCGCGCTCAATTATTATCTGCTGTGCGCCTGGCCGGCGGAGTATCAGGATGACCCACAGTCGCGCTTCATCAACGAACGCGTGCACGCCAACATTCAAAAGGACGGCACCTATTCCGTGGTGCCGCGCATGTGGGGCGGCGTGACGACATCGAACGAATTACGCACCATCGCCGACGTGGTGGATAAATTCAACATCCCCACCGTCAAGGTCACCGGCGGACAACGCATCGATCTGCTGGGCGTGAAAAAGGAAGACCTGCCCGCGGTGTGGGGCGACCTCAACAAGGGCGGACTGGTGTCCGGTCACGCCTACGGCAAGGCGCTGCGCACCGTGAAGACCTGCGTCGGCAAGGAATGGTGCCGCTTCGGCGTGCAGGATTCCACCGCGATGGGCGTGCGTCTTGAGCATCGCACGTGGGGTTCCTGGATGCCGCACAAGTTCAAGATGGCGGTGTCGGGCTGTCCGCGCAACTGCGCCGAGGCGACCATCAAGGACTTCGGCGTGGTTGCGGTGGAGTCCGGCTGGGAGCTGCATGTCGGTGGCAACGGCGGCGTGAAGATACGCCCGACCGATCTGCTGTGCAAGGTGACGACAGAAGACGAAGTAGAGGAATACTGCTGCGCCTTTATCCAGTTGTACCGCGAAGAGGCGCGCTATCTCGACCGGACCGCACCGTGGATAGAGCGTGTCGGACTCGCCTACGTCAAGCAGCGCGTCGTGGAGGATGCGGAGGGACGTAAAGCGCTCTATGCACGCTTCATTGAGTCGCAAAAATATGCCCAGATTGATCCGTGGGCCGAGCGCGCAGCGCATGAAGTGCAACGCTACGAATTCATCCCCCTGAAACAGGTCGTGTAATGAGCGTATTAAACAACACTGTTGCAGAAAAATCGGTGCACTGGATTGAGGTCGGAACGCTCAACGACATACCGCCTCTCGGCGCGCGCGTGGTACGCACCGTGCAGGGTGATATCGCGCTGTTTCGCACTACGGATGACCACGTATTCGCGCTGCGTGACGCCTGTCCGCACAAGGGCGGGCCGTTGTCGCAGGGCATAGTGCACGGCACGCGCGTCACCTGCCCGCTGCACAACTGGGTGATCGAGCTGGAGTCCGGTTCGGCCGTGGCGCCGGATCAAGGTCGTACGGCTTGTTATCCGGTCAGGGTCGAGAACGGCGTCATCAGTCTTGCGTTGTAACATGCCTGGTGGTCTGAAATCATGACGTCTCCAGAGTTGGTGAAAACCACTTGCCCGTATTGCGGTGTTGGCTGCGGCATCGTCGCCAGCGTTGACCATGACGGCACCGTGCAGGTGCGCGGCGATGAATCCCACCAGGCCAATCATGGCCGCTTGTGTTCCAAAGGCGCTGCGCTTGCAGAGACCCTCGGGCTGGAAGACCGCTTGCTCTATCCTGAAACAGGAGGGCAACGCAGTACCTGGGATGCAGCGCTTGACACTGTCGCGCAAACGTTCGCGCGCATTATTGACGAGCACGGCCCCGACGCCGTGGCGTTTTATGTCTCCGGTCAGTTATTGACTGAAGATTATTATGTCGCCAATAAATTGATGAAGGGCTACATCGGCGCGGCCAACATCGACACCAACTCACGCCTGTGCATGGCCTCCAGCGTCGCGGGACATAAACGCGCCTTTGGCAGTGATACGGTGCCGGGCTGTTACGAAGACCTGGAGCATGCCGAGCTGATTGTGCTGGTGGGTTCAAACGCCGCGTGGTGTCACCCGGTGCTGTTTCAGCGCCTGAGCGAAGCGAAAAAGAAACATCCGGAAAAAAAGGTCATCGTCATAGACCCGCGCCGCACGTCTACGTGCGACATCTCCGATCTGCATCTGGCATTAAAACCCGGCACGGACGCCGTCCTGTTCAATGGCTTGTTGCAGTATTTGCACAGTCACGGTCACGCACGTCACGATTATATTCAAGCCCACACGGAGGGTGCGGAGCAGGCTCTGCATACCGCACAGGCCAGCGCCCCTGACCTCACGTCGGTGGCGGAGCAGTGTCATTTGAATGTGGTGGATGTTGCGCAGTTCTTCGATTTATTTGCGCGCATCGAAAAGGTTGTCACGGTGTATTCGCAAGGCATCAATCAATCCTCCAGTGGCACGGACAAGGTCAACGCCATCATCAACTGCCATCTGCTTACAGGGCGCATCGGCAAGCCGGGCATGGGTCCGCTATCCTTCACGGGTCAACCCAACGCGATGGGCGGGCGTGAAGTGGGCGGACTCGCAAACCAGCTTGCCGCGCACATGGAGATAGAAAATCCGGAGCATCGCGCACGGGTGCAGCGGTTCTGGAATTCGCCGCGCATCGCCGACAAGCTCGGTCTCAAGGCCGTGGACATGTTCCATGCACTGGGGGAGGGAAAGATCAAAGCCATCTGGATCATGGCGACGAACCCGGTGGACAGCCTGCCCGATGCCGACCGCGTGCGCGAGGCGTTGGCGCGTTGCGAATTTGTGGTGGTGTCGGACTGCGTGCGGCACACCGACACCACGGCCTATGCCCACGTGCTGCTGCCGGCACTCGCCTGGGGTGAAAAAGACGGCACGGTAACCAATTCGGAACGCTGCATATCGCGTCAGCGTACGTTTTTACCCACACCTGGTGAGGCGCAATCCGATTGGTGGATCATCGCCGAGGTGGCGAAGCGCATGGGTTATATGGAGGCGTTTGATTACTTCTCGCCCGCGCAAATCTTTAACGAGCACGCGGCCTTGTCCGGCTTTGAAAACCACGGTACACGGGATTTTGATATTTCCGGTTTGCACGATGACGACCTAACAAGTTATGACGCCTTGCAACCCACACAATGGCCTGTGCCATTTACAGGTTCGGCAGGCACCAAACGCCTGTTTGGCGACGGGCGCTTTTACACGCCGACACGCAAGGCGCGCTTCATACCCGTTATTCCGCGCGGTCCGCAGCATGCGGTGGACAGCAATTATTCCATGTTGCTCAACACCGGGCGCGTGCGCGACCATTGGCACACGCTGACGCGTACCGGAAAGTCGGTGCGCCTCTCCAGTCACCGTTACGAACCTTACGCCGAATTGCATCCGACGGACGCTGAACGCCTGGAGGTGCGGCAGGATGATCTGGTCAGGATCGCAAGCCCACGCGGTGCGATCATTGTACGTGCCCGTCTGGACGACGCACAGCAGCCCGGATGCGTATTTGCGCCCATACATTGGACGGATCAATACGCGAGCTGCGCGCGCGTGGACACACTGGTGGCGCCCATCGTAGACCCCATCTCCGGTCAGCCGGAATCCAAGCACACGCCGGTGCGGGTAACGCGATATAGCCCCCGCTGGCACGGATTTCTGCTTTCGCGTCGAACACTTTCCCTGCATGAAGCAAGTTACTGGGCGCGTGCGAAAGGCAAAGAGTTGTGGCGCTATGAACTTGCCGGCGAGCAGGCCACGCAGGACTGGAGTGGCTGGGCGCGTAGCATCCTTTGTGCATCGAAGGGTAAAGACGATGATCGCGTGGAGTGGATAGAGTATCTGGATGGCGCGGCAGGACGTTATCGTGGCGCGCGACTCGTCAATCAGCAATTGGAAAGCTGTTTATTCGTGGCGTCGTCACCCGCTGAACTGCCGTCGCGTTCCTGGCTGATGGATCTGTTTTCCGCCAAGCGCCCGCTCTCGGTGCAGGAGCGTAGCGGGTTACTTGCCGCACGTTCATTGCAAGCTACCGATACGGGGCCGGTGGTGTGCGCCTGCTTCGGCGTCGGGCGTAACACTCTGATGCAGGCGATACAGCGGGACGGTTTGCACAGTGTGGAGGCCATCGGGCAGGTGTTAAAGGCCGGCAGCAATTGCGGCTCCTGCATTCCCGAATTAAAAGAGTTGATCGCGCAGTGTACAAAACAATATGCGTAATTACTCATAAGTCAGTAAGTAAGGCGATACTTCCCGCTACGTCCCCGCCCCCTGTTTAGGGGGCGGGACAGGGTGGGGGTAGGGTAAACAGCGTATTTACTCAGGAGTCACATCATTCACGTTGTCGTCTTACTTTGTGACTCCTGAGTGAAGAGTTATGAAAATATCAAGGAGCAGCCAGACGTGAAACCCAAGAAATTTCTGCAAGCCGGCCATTGGCCTACGTTATTGTCCGCGTTTCTGTATTTCGATGTGAGCTTCATGGTGTGGGTGGTGCTGGGGCCGCTCGCCGTCTACCTCACCGCCAATCTGGGCCTCAGCATCGAAGAAAAATTCGGCTTGGTGGCGGTGCCTATTCTGGCGGGCGCCCTGTTGCGTGTGCCCATGGGCCTGCTGGCGGATCATATCGGCCCCAAACGCGCCGGGCAGCTGGGACAGTTGATCGTGATGCTGGCATTGGCCTGGGCATGGCTGTTCGGGCTGGACAACAAGTTTGAAGTGCAGGTATTCGGCGTGCTGCTCGGTTTTGCCGGGGCGAGCTTCGCGGTAGCCATTCCGCAGGCCAGCCGCTGGTATCCGCCGCATTATCAGGGCATCGTGCTCGGCATCGCCGGCGCGGGCAATAGCGGGGTGGTGCTCGCTGCGTTGCTGGTTCCCTGGTTCGCCGAGACCTTCGGCTGGCAGAACGTATTCGGCTTTCTGCTGATCCCGGCGCTGCTGGTATTTATACTGTATAGCATCATGGCCAAGGACGCGCCGGACGAGCGCGCACCGGTGACCTTGAAAAACTACGGTTTGGTGCTGAGCGACCCCGACACCTGGTGGTTCATGTTTTTCTACTCCATCACCTTCGGCGGATTTGTCGGCCTGGCTAATGCATTGCCGCTGTATTTCTCCACCTGGTATCACGCCTCGGGCATTGCGGCAGGCATGATGGCGGCCATCGTGGTCTTTGCCGGTTCGATGTTCCGCCCGGTAGGCGGCTGGCTCGCAGACCGCATAGGCGGCATTCGCTCATTGCAAATATTGTTTGTCGTGGTGGCGTTGGCCTACATCTGCATCGCTTTTATGCCTGAAGGCCCGATGCCTGCTGCAAGCCTGGCCCTCAATCTCAAGGCGGCGGGCTGGAGCTTCTTCGAGCTGCCTGCGATCGCCTGGCTGGCAGTGCTGATCTTCTTTGTCGGCGCGGTAGCGCTGGGCATGGGGAACGGCGCGGTATTCCAGTTGGTGCCGCTGCGCTTCCGGCGTGAAATGGGCATTGTGACCGGTCTGGTCGGTGCCGCCGGCGGCGTGGGCGGATTTTTCCTCGCCAAGGCGCTGGGCTGGTCGAAAGGCCTGACCGGGGACTTCGCCCTCGGCTTCTGGATTTTCGCTGCGCTGGCGCTGTTCGGGCTGGTGGGCCTAACCTGGGTGAAAACCCGCTGGCGCACCACTTGGGGTGCATCCTCTGTCACCACCGCCAAAGTATAATGGCGCATGAACTTGATACTGGATGCCGGCTTTTCCTCGCTGCAGGGCAAGCGCAGATTCAACGAAGACCGCTGCCTGGTGATCACGCCGAGCACAGGGCAACATCAGGACTATGGTGCGCTGCTGGCGGTAGCCGACGGCGTGGGCGGCATCCCCGGTGGTGCAGAAGCCTCCGAATGTGCCGTGACCACGCTGCGTGATTCCTACTACGCTACCCCGGAAACCTGGAATCTTCAACGTGCATTGAGCGACTGCTTCACTGCCGTTAACCGGGCAGTGCTGCTGGGTGAGCCCACAGGGCGGGCAACGACGCTTTCAGCGGTGGTATTGCGCAGCCGGCGCTGGACGCTCGCCCATGCGGGCGACACGCGCATCTGGCTTTACCGCAACCGGCAGCTCACGCAACTCACCCATGACCACAACCGGTCGCATGTCGATATCGGTTCCGTCGTCATTCGCGCCTGCGGCCTCGACGCCATGCTCAACAGCGATGCGGACAGTGGCGAGCTGGCCCAGGGCGATGTAT
>JAURVQ010000101.1 GCA_030655395.1 Gammaproteobacteria bacterium
AGGCCAACTCGGGCACGGTGCGCACGGTGTGAACCAGAATGACGCGCTCAAAGGTTTTGTAAACCTCGGGGTCGCGGATCAGGCACATAAACGGGGCCAGCCCGGTGCCGCTCGACATCAGATAGAGGTTGCGCCCGGGCCGTATGTACTTCAGCGTGAGAGAGCCGGTGGCCTTGCTGTTGACCCAGACCGTATCGCCCTCGCGCACCTGCGCCAGGCGGCTGGTCAGCGGCCCCTCCGGCACGTGAATACTCAAGAATTCCAGATAATCGGCATCGTTGGTTGACACAATCGAATAGGCGCGTGAAATGAGCTTGCCCTCGGGCCGCAAGCCGATCGTAACGAACTCTCCATTTTCAAACTGGAAGTCGCTCGGCCGGGTCGTGGTCAGGCTGAAGGTTTTATCCGACCATTTGCGGACGGAGGTGACACGTTGTGCGGAGTACGGCACTGCTGGATTCCTCGTATAGGTTGGGTTCACTGTATTGACCCTATAGTTTAAACGATTTCACAGGTTCGCTTCACCTGATCTTACCCCTATTCTCAGGCCGGTGGCACGCCTTGACAGAACAGACGGCGGTTGGCAAGGTAGCGGGCACTCACAAGGAGAACACCGTGCCTGATTACACGCTACGCTCGCCCGAACTATCCGCCAGCATTTCCACTCAAGGCGCGGAACTGCAATCGCTCAAAATGGCCGACGGCCTGGAACTCCTGTGGCAGGCCGACCCCAAGGTATGGGCGCGCCATGCGCCGCATCTGTTTCCCATTGTGGGCCGCTTGAAAAACGACACGCTGCGTCATGAGGGCAAGACCTATAACATGACGCCGCACGGTTTCGCGCGTGATCTGGAGTTTGTCTGCGCCGGACACTCCACTACACAGTGCACCATGCTGCTCAAGGATTCCGAGCAAACCCGCGCGCGTTATCCGTTTGCTTTTGAGCTGCGCATCACGCACGCGCTGGAAGGCAATACGCTGGTCATTACTTATGCGCTGCGCAATCCCGCTCACACTGAATTACTTGCGAGCGTCGGCACCCACCCGGCGTTCAACTGGCCGCTCAAGGCGGGCATCGAGCGCACCGCGCACAGCATGACCTTCGAGCGCGACGAACCTGCGCCCATCCGGCGCGTCGCGGGCGGGTTGATAAAGGCGCAGGGTTTTCCGACGCCGGTGAAGAATCGCGTGCTGACGCTTGATGATGCGCTGTTTGTGGACGATGTGATTATTTTTGACCCGTTGAACAGCCGCGCACTCACGTATACGGCGCCGGGCGCACCGCAGATACGCGTCGATTTTCCCGACTTTCCGCATCTCGGCATCTGGACCAAACCCGGCGCGGGATTTGTGTGCATCGAGCCGTGGCAGGGCCATGCGAGCCCGGAGGATTTCGACGGTGAGTTCCGCGCCAAACCGGGCGTCGTTGCCATTGCCCCGCAGGGGGAGCGGACATGGCAATACAAGGTTGCGGTCTCGCCTCCTCAAGCTTGATATAGATCAAGGAAGCCAGGGCAAATATTACATATCCTGCACAAAGGCGCATAATGGCTTTAATATATCCCGCCGCCGCACTTGCAGTTGCCGAACCATCAGGACCGGAGAACGGCTGCTGCAATTCTCGATGAGGCCTATGCGCGCGGTGCAATCAACCATGACAGGAGAAACGAAATGAAACATATCACTTTAGCAGCAGCACTCGCCGCCATGACGCTGTCGTTGCCCGCGGCTTTTGCCGATGATGCCCACCATCCGGAAAAGACGGGTAAATCCGCCTCACCCGGTGCCGCTTCCGGTGCTGTTTCTGGCGCTGACGCGGATAAATCAATGGGACCCATGCGGGAACAAATGAAAAAGATGCGCTCGCAAATGCAAGCCATCCACCAAGCCAAAAACCCCAAGGAGCGTGAGAAGCTGTTACAGGAGCACATGCAGAGTATGCGCGAGGGGATGAAAATGATGCGCGGTATGGGAGGCTCCATGGGGCAAGGCGGAGCGCCCCAAAAAGGCGGCATGGGTGAGGGCATGATGGACGGTGGCGGGATGATGGGCGGGGGCATGATGGGGGGCAATGGCATGGAAAAACGAATGGAGATGATGGAGGAAATGATGGAGCAGATGCTGGAGCATCAGGGGGCCATGCGACCAGGCAAGTAGCCACGCCGTTTGCGGAACCAATAATACTTAAGGAGGTGCGTCATGACTGACTTCTGGAAGGTGCATGCATTTTCGCTGGCTACGACTCTGGGTGTGGCGTATATCCTGTGCGCCATTTTCGATGCGCTGTTTCCTCCCTTCGGGCTGCTGGCCGGGCTTGCGTCGGCCAGTCCATGGCCGATCTCCGGCAACCCCCTCGCTTTCCTGACGGGGTTCGTGCTGTTCACCGCCGCCGGTTTTGTGCTCGGCGCCCTTTACGGATGCGCGTGGGGATTCTGGAGCAAAAGACTGCGGTAAAGTGACGTCATGGGTGTTCGTGCCGCTGTACAATTTTTTCCATCACCGCTTTGTGAAAGGAGAATGTCCATGGACAAGCTCAATCCTTTGGTAACGGGTCTCACCCTGGCGCTGACCGTTGCCATCATGTATGCCACCTGCGCAGCGGCCTTTGCCCTGTGGCCGCAGCCGACGCTCGATTTCTTCAACGCCTGGGTTCACGGCTTGGATATCACCGCCATGCAATCCGGCGGCAAGCCTTTTACGCTCGGTCTGTTTCTTTACGGCTTCATGGGGCTGACGGTGTACGGGTTTGTCATAGGCGCGCTTTACGCGTTCATCCATAACCTGATCCGCCCCTGTGTTGGCGCTAATAAATAGCGGCGCCACGATAGTGGAAGGGACATTGGAACATCGGAAGGCCGTACCACCGGGCAAGTAGCCTTGCTGTCAGGCGCCGCTTTGCCAGACAAAAAGTGTGTTGGGAGTGATATTGCTGCTTGCCCTGCATCTCTTATCAGAGGCGGGCGTTTTTTGGTATAAGATGCAGGCATCCCTCAGCAGACAACTCACCAGGAGACGTCATGGCAATTGATCCGGTGTGCGGCATGACGGTAGATGAAAAAACGGCGGCGGGCCGTTTCGTTTATCTGGATCAAAGCTATTATTTTTGCTCGGCGCGTTGCCTGCACGAGTTCGAGGCCGGGCCTGAAAAATTCATTCAGGGTGGCGCGAAGCCCCATGTGCATGCCGTCGGCCCCGCTCTTGCGCCAGCCATGGAAGGCTTAGTGTCGCGGGAGGCAGGAAGCCGGGAGCGACCGGGCAAGGCCAAAGACCCGATCTGCGGCATGGTGATAGACAAAGCAGGCTCGCTCACCTCCGAACAGGCCGGGCGCACTTATTATTTCTGCAGCACCGGCTGCAAACTCACCTTCGACTCACCTGAACAGGAACTCAAGTCCATGCGCACGCGCGTGGCCGTCGCCCTCACCGGGGTGCTGGTGCTCGCCGTCATGCGCGCCGCGGTATTCCTTGGGCTCGCCGGCGGCGCGATGACATTGAGCTGGGTGCCGTTCGATTGGTTGCCGTGGTTCACCTGGGGGGTGTGGATGATGATCCTGGTCACGCCGGTGCAGTTCATCGGCGGCTGGGGCTTCTACAAGGGCGCCTGGCAGTCCATCAAGACGCTCTCCATCAATATGGATTTCCTGATCGCGCTCGGCACATCGGTGGCTTATTTTTACAGCGTGGCGGTGGTGTTTTTCCCCTCGGTGCTGCCGGTGGCGGTGGATGAGCGGCAATCGTACTTTGAAGTGTCGGCGGTCATCATCGCCTTCGTACTGCTCGGCAAATACATGGAGGAAATTATCAAAAAACGTTCCTCTGCGGCGGTGCGCAAGCTCATGGATCTCAGGCCCGCGACCGCACGCGTGATCCGCGACGGCCAGGAGATGGAGGTGCCCGCGGAAAGTGTGATGGTGGATGAAATCGTCGTGGTGCGCCCCGGCGAGAAGATTCCCGCCGATGGCGTGGTGCTGGAAGGCTC
>JAURVQ010000026.1 GCA_030655395.1 Gammaproteobacteria bacterium
CCGCCGCCTGCGTCACGCCGGCAAGGTGCCTGCCGTCATTTATGGCGGCGGCAAAGATGCACAGTCGCTCACGCTCGATCACAACGCCCTGTTGCGCCACCTCGAGCACGAGGCGTTTTATTCGCACATCCTCACCGTCAAGATCGGCACGGAAGAGGCGAAGGCGGTGCTGCGTGACCTGCATCGCCACCCCAGCAAACCGCGCATCCTGCACCTCGACCTGCAACGCGTGAGTCCCATGGAAAAAATCCGCATGCGCGTGCCGTTGCACTTCACCAACGCCGATATCGCGCCGGGCGTCAAACAGAGCGGCGGCATCGTGTCGCATCTGATGAACGACATCGAAATCGTCTGCCTGGGCAAAGACCTGCCGGAGTTCATCGGGGTGGATCTGTCCGAGGTCAAGCTGAACGAGACGGTGCACCTCTCCGACCTCAAGCTGCCGCAAGGCGTGGCGCTCGCGCATGGCGCGGAACGTGCGCGCCCAGTGGTAAACATCCACATGCCGCGCGTGATTGTGGAGCCAGAAGTCGTGGTAGCCCCCACGGCGGTGGAAGCCACCGCACAGACGGCCGCTGCCGCCGCTGCGGCACCCGGTGCGGAAGGCGCCGCCAAACCTGCGGCGGCCAAGCCCGCGAAGGAAGCCAAGAAGGGCTAACCGCCCCCGGCGGGGACTCTCATCTTGCCGCGTATCGAACTCATCGTGGGCTTGGGCAACCCGGGCCGGGAGTATGCGCACACGCGGCACAATGCGGGGTTCTGGTTCGTCGACGCCGTGGCGCAGGCCCACGGCGCGTCTTTCCGCACCGAGCACAGGTTTCACGCCGAGATCGCCAAATTCACGCTCACCTCGCCCCCCGTGCGCGAATGCTGGCTGCTTAAACCGCACACCTTCATGAACAAAAGCGGGCAGGCAGTGGCGGGCCTCGCCGCATTTCACAAGATGGCGGCGGAAAACATCCTGGTGGTGCATGACGACCTCGACCTTGCGGCAGGCAGCGTACGCCTGAAGCAGGGCGGCGGCCACGGCGGCCACAACGGCCTGCGCGACCTTATCGCGCTTGTCGGCGCAGACTTTATCCGCCTGCGGATAGGCATCGGCCATCCCGGCAAGGGCAGAGATGTGGAGGGTTACGTGCTGCAGCGCGCGCCGGCGGTGGAACAAAAACTGCTCGATGACGCGCTCGCCGATGCACTCGCCGCGCTGCCGTTGATCATGAACGGCGAGCTGGAAAAGGCCATGCAGCAATTACACACCTCGAAGTTGCAGCCGGACTTGGAATAATCAGGAATCAAACATGGGTTTCAAATGCGGCATCGTCGGCCTGCCTAACGTAGGCAAGTCCACCTTATTCAACGCGCTCACCAAAGCGGGCATCGCGGCGGAAAATTATCCGTTCTGCACCATCGAGCCCAACGTCGGCATCGTGCCAGTGCCCGATACACGGCTCGACGCACTCGCCGCGATCGTAAAACCGCAAAAAGTCATACCGACCGTGATCGAGTTCGTGGACATCGCGGGGCTGGTGGCGGGCGCTTCCAAAGGCGAAGGCCTGGGCAATAAATTCCTCGCCCACATCCGCGAGACGGACGCCATCGCACACGTCGTGCGCTGCTTCGTGGACGACAACGTCGTGCACGTGGCGGGCAAGGTCTCACCGATAGACGACATCGAGGTCATCCACACCGAGCTGGCACTCGCCGACCTCGACACGGTGGACAAGGCGCTGTTGCGCATCGGCAAGGCCGGGCGGGCGGGCGACAAAGACGCGCTGGCGCAAAAAACCCTGCTCGAGCGTGTGCACGCACACCTCGACAGCGGAAAGCCGGTGCGTTCGCTCAATCTCGCCGCGGATGACCTGAAGCGCCTGCACGAATTACATTTGCTCACCCTGAAACCGACGCTGTACATCGCCAACGTGGCCGAGGACGGCTTCGCAAACAATCCCTACCTCGACCAGGTGCGCGCCCACGCCACACGCGAAGGCGCCGCGCTGGTGCCGGTGTGCGCCGCCATCGAGGCCGAGATCGCGGAGCTGGCGGACGAAGACAAGGCGGATTTCCTGAAAGAGCTGGGCTTGGACGAGCCGGGCCTCAATCGCGTGATCCGCGCCGGCCACCAGTTACTGGGGCTGCACACCTACTTCACCGCCGGCGTAAAAGAGGTGCGCGCCTGGACCATCCCCGCCGGCGCCACCGCGCCGCAGGCGGCAGGCGTAATCCACAGCGACTTCGAACACGGCTTCATCCGCGCCGAAGTGATCGCCTATGACGATTTCATTAAATATGGCGGCGAAGCGGGCGCCAAAGAGGCCGGCAAGTGGCGTCTGGAAGGAAAGGAATACATAGTGCACGACGGCGACGTGATGCACTTCAGGTTTAATGTCTGAAAAACAGATCGAAGAGAAAAGATACAAGAGAAAAGATATAATATAGCCCTGTTTTACTTTGCTCTTTTCTCTTGTAACTTTTCTCTGTAGTTATAAGGCTATGTAGCTCAGCTGGTTAGAGCGCGGCACTCATAATGCTGAGGTCGGTGGTTCGAGTCCACCCATAGCCACCAATTTATAATGTATCAGCCTCAACCTATAATAGCCGTGGCGGATTGGGAATGAATCACTCTCGCATATGGAGATAACAATGACTAAGTTAGGCTTATTGCTTATAGCCCTTGCTGCAGGAGAAAAATCTGAGTACACGCCCGTACAAATTCAAAAGCTGATTTTTTTAGTTGAGCAGAATGTCGGCAATCTCATCGGTGGTCCCTTCTTTGAATTCAGGCCTTATAACTACGGACCCTTTGATTCGTCAATTTACGAACTACTGCGACAGTTAGAAGCTGATGGACTAGTTTCTGCATCGGTTACAAACAGAGGATGGAAAATGCATTCCTTGACTGATGCTGGCCTTATGCAGGCGGTTGCACTTTCTGCAGGGATTGATAAATTCGTGATGGACTATATCAAGGAAGCTTCCAAGTTCGTCAGAACTCTATCATTCGCAGACCTCGTTTCAGCAATCTACAAAGCTTACCCGGAAATGAAAGCTAATAGCGTTTTCACGGGTAGTTAGAATGACCATTCTGGTTGGCATCAAGTGTAAAGATGGCATCATTATTGGTTCTGATAGCTCTGCTACCTTAAGTACAGGTCAAATCAGCACGATTGAGCAGGTCACAAAGAAAATAGAGATTCTTCATGAGCAAATCATAGTCGCTGGAACGGGGCAAATCGGCCTAGGCCAGCGTTTCTGTGACCTCGTTGATCGTGGATATAGTGAGCGCCAGTTTAAAGCAATGAACGGTATTCAGATGGCAAGTGAGATAACTCATCTGGCAGTAAAGAACTTCTCACATACGAGCGCAAGCAAGGGTGGGTATGGGGCCCTAGTTGCTTTTCCTGCGGGAAACGACATTCATCTTTGTGAGTTTTCAATTACTGATTTGCAGCCCGAACTCAAAACCACTGGGATTTGGTATGCATCGATGGGAAGCGGTCAACTAATCGCCGACCCATTTCTTGGCTTAATGCGTAGTGTTTTCTGGGCTGATGGGATGCCATCATTGCAAGAAGGGATTTTTATTGCCACTTGGACACTTCAACATGCAATAGATGTAAATGCTGGTGGCGTAAATGGCCCAATTCAACTCGCCGTGCTAACAAAAGATGGTGCTCGAATGCTATCAGAAGATGAGCTAACAGAGCACCAGGAAAACGTGTCAGGAGTTGTCAGCCATTTACGATCGTATAAAGATAAACTGTCCGGCAAGTCCACAATGCCAGTCCCAGATGTCCCAAAAATTCAGTAACATTAATGGAGTCAGAACCCTTTAATCTCCCCAATTGCCCTCGTTATCTTATTGGAGTTGTTATCCCGTAACATTTGGTATTAGTACAATCAAGTTTGCGTTCATAGCTCTCCTCCAGGCAGGCTCTATGTTCCTCGATCGGCCTTTTAACGCATTCGCGTCTTCTTGCGTCATCTGCTTTCTCGCAATCGCGCAAGCATTGAGGTAGCAAAGCCGGATCTACTGGTTGGCCCTTAAGCCACCGGCGCGCATCGTCAATAAAGCTTTGCAAGTTCACTTGCCAATTCGATACACGATTGTTGTAGAGGTCAATGCAGCTATCCGCGCATTGACCTCCATCCACTTGACCGGCGAGATCCCAAAGTTGCTCCTGCTCCTGTGAAAGACCCTCGAAGCGTATGCGGAAAGCGGTCTTAACATTGTCATTGAGCGAAGATGTGCTCAGTTCTTCCGCTAGATCGCTTGCCGTGAGAAACAGGGGGTTAGGTTGCTGCGCCTCCCCCGCCTGTACAGCCATATTTGATACGAGCGACAGCGCTAAAACAATCGTCCCGACAACCACTGAAATCTTCATTTGATCCTCCGGTAAATGCTGAGGCCTTACGCACAAAGAATGGTGTCATGACAAGTCGGCTTATTGGTCGCGTAATGCACGCTGAGTGTACAGGCGATCTCGGCTAAAGACATCCTTATCCGTCACCCGGCGCGCGCCGATTTTGCGCGTGGCCGTGTTGAGCGTGTGGTTAAACCTTTCATTACGACCTTGCGCAGTTCATCATTGATACGAGTCTGATAGCCACGGCCCTGCGCCTTGAAAAAGGCGACTACGTCCGCATCCAGACGAACGGTAGTGAGCACTTTAGTCGGTGCCTTCTGTGGGCCGCGGCCGCGCGTGAGCACCGGTGGCCCAAGCATTTCTTCGGACCACGGCGGGTTATCCGGATCAACCCGCTTATTTGAAGTAGTCTTTGGCGATTTCAAAATAATAGCGCGCTTCATGTCTTTCCGCCTTGCGTAAGGAAATGATGTGGGGACCTGTACGACGCTCGGTGTATACCAACACAACCACGGCGCTGTCCAATAACCCGAAGGTGACCAAGCGCTTCTCGCCGTAAGCGTGACGAACGTCTTCACGCGTGATCGTGAAGTTATCCCAGATGGCCTCGCACCCCACGAAGTCGAGCCGGTGAGCCTTAATGTTCTTCCGACGCTTCGGCTCGTCCCAAGTGGTCACGGTTAAATTGTAGTTACAAAATACTAGTTACGCAAGGAAAATAATCGACGGTCTCTAACGACCGGGTGGGGTGGCGCCCAAGCTTACGCGACGCCTTGCAGCGGTTTTGAGGCCGCGTAATCGCTCAGGAATGTCACTGATTTTTCTTTTGCGGTGGCATCCTGCTCCAGCCATGCGAGGAGCGAGCCCCATTGCTGGCGGTCGCGTGCCACCACAGAAGGCGGCGTGATCTCGAAGATGCCGATGCCTTCCTGCGCAGCGCGGATGTAGTTCTGGGTGTCGCGCAATTTCGCGATGAATGGCAGTTTCAGGCTCGCAAGAAAACGTTCCAGTTTGTGAAACACCTGTGTGTTTTCGCGCACGCGGTTGGCCACCACGGCCACGCGTTTGTTGTGCATGCGCGTTTTGCCCGCAAGCAGCAGCTCCTGAATGAAATGCGCGGTGGCGTGAATGTCGATAGGCGATGGCAGCACGGGAATGAGTATAGTGTCGGCCTGCTTCACGAACTCAAAAAGAGCTGCACCGTTTAACCCCGGTGGAGCATCAACAATCACACGCTCTGCATGTGCCACGGCGCGCAGTTGCCAACTGCGTGTAACGCCGGTGGGTTTCTGATAGGCCGCAATGCCGTGTATGACCGGGCGCTCCTCGGGGCGCAGGCTCAGCCATTTCATGCAGGAGCCTTGCGGGTCGTAGTCCATCAGCACCGTGTTGACACGTCCCGCGTAGTAACTGGCGAGATTGGCGGCGAGCGTAGTTTTGCCGCAACCGCCCTTGGAGTTGACCACCATGATTGTCTGCACGCCCTGTCCCCACTTCAACTTGCGCAGCAAAGCTCGCAAGTTACGCTTGATAGTGTTTGTATATCGCGCAGAGTAAAGGAAAAACAAAAGAAATGTCCAACGCTTTTGGTGGGCAGCGGCGTTGCTGCATCTGCGGAATTAAGCAGCAGGATGATCGACCAGAGTTACGGATAATTACAGCGCGGTGAAGCTACACACTAGATATAGTGCTGATCGATTAGTGATGCACTAAATATGGTTTTTGTTTGACCTTAAGGAAACTCTGATTAATTCCTTTTGCGTCATTCCCGAGCAAGCGGGAATCCAGTAAGTCATCGAGCTAAATGCACTGGATTCCGGGTCTCCGCTACGCAGAGCCCGGAATGACGACACATCAGGGCTTCCTTAACTTTAATGGTGATGACCATCACCCGA
The DNA here is from genome assembly GCA_030655395.1 of Gammaproteobacteria bacterium. GTDB lineage: Bacteria > Pseudomonadota > Gammaproteobacteria > SURF-13 > SURF-13 > JAQBXX01. Next base: position 6,260 of record JAURVQ010000026.1, read on the forward strand.
ATGCGAGTGACCGTGACTCATTTCCTCGCGCGTGGCCACGCGTACATCCACGATCTCTACTTCAAAATGCAGCGTCTTGCCGGCGAGCGGATGATTGCCGTCAAGCACTACGACGCTGTCGGTGACTTCCACCACCGTGAGTGGTGAGCCGTGCCCGCCGGTCACCAGAATACCGGGGGCGAGCTCCATGTCGTCCGGGAAGTGCTCGCGCGGCGCATCGAACACGGCCTCCGGGTCGATCTCGCCATAGCCCTCGGCGGCGGGCACGGTAACCTTGGTTTTGAAACCGGCAACCGCGCCTTCGAGCGCCTTTTCCAGCCCGGGAACGATGTTGCCGTGGCCGTGCAGGTAGTTCATCGGCGTATGTCCGGCACTGCTGTCGAGCACAGTTCCGCTGTCGTCGGTGAGGGTATAGTGCATAGTTACGACCATGTCGTTAGAAGCTTTCATGCGGGGTTCCTTGTGTGCTCTGGCGGGGTTGCAGTAAAGTGCAAATATAACCCAATTTTCCGGAAACTTCATTTGTGGCGGACAAAAAAATTCGCACACACTGCTGCCCCGCCTTATCGCCTGTCCCCCACCTGTTTTCATCCCGGCTTCCGCTGCACGACGGCGCATGGCGGTTGATGATAAGATGTGCCGCATAATCAACTCTGCGCCATAACAAGAAATCATGCCCTCCCGCACCGGTTTAATCAGCCGCAAATCCTATGCCCTCGGGGGGCTGCTGTTTATCGCGCTGCTCGTCTGGTTCAGCAATCTGGAATACCGGCACTTGGTGAAAACCGACGAAGGCCGTTATGCGGAAATTTCGCGCGAGATGGTGCAAAGCGGCGACTGGCTCACGCCGCGCCTCAACGGCCTTAAATATTTTGAGAAACCGCCGCTGCAATACTGGATGACGGCGACGGCCTACACCGTCTTCGGCGAACATCAGTGGACATCGCGCCTGTGGGCAGCGCTCACCGGTCTCGGCGCCATCCTGCTGGTGTTCTTTACCGGGCGGCGCTTGTTCGGGGCCGATGCCGGGCTGTATGGGGCGCTGGCGCTGGGCAGCGGGTTGGCCTACGTGCTGGTCAGTCACATCAACACGCTGGATATGGGGCTCACATTTTTCATGACGCTCGGTCTGTGTGGCCTGCTTCAGGCTCAACACCCGGCGGCGACGGCGCGCGGCAGCCGTGTATGGATGCACATTGCCTGGGCCGCACTGGCGGGCGCCGTTCTGAGTAAGGGACTCATCGGTGTGGTGCTGCCGGGGGCGGTGGTGGTGGCGTATAAATTATTGAACCGCGACTGGTCATTGCTGAAACGTCTGCATCTGATCAGTGGCAGCGTGCTGCTTCTGCTCATTACTGCCCCGTGGTTTATTGCGGTATCGCTGGCAAACCCGGAGTTCTTCCAGTTCTTTTTCATTCACGAGCACTTTGCCCGCTTTCTCACCACGGTGCATCGCCGCGATGAGCCAGTGTGGTACTTTGTGCCTCTGCTGCTGTTCGGCACACTGCCGTGGACAATACCCATGCTCGATGCCCTCGTCCGTGCGTGGAAGCACGGCGCCGCGCGCGACTCTTTCAGTCCGCTGCGCTTTCTAACGGTCTGGTCGGTCTTCATATTTCTGTTTTTTTCAGCCTCGCACTCCAAGCTGCCGTCCTACATCGCGCCGATTCTGCCCGCGCTCGCATTGCTGACAGGCGAGCATCTGAGCCGCCTCGGTGCCCGCAGATTATTCTGGTACACCGTGCCACTGGCGCTGTTTGCCGCCGTCAGCGTGTGGCTGGGCCCGCACCTGATCGAGGCAAGAAGCGAAGAAGTCAAATACATGCTGTTCCGCGAGTTTAAGGAATGGGTGACCGCCGCCACGCTGATCTGGCTGGCCAGCGCACTGCTTGGCCTCTATCTGCTGCGCCGCGCGCGCATCCGTCCCGCGCTCATCACACTCGCGGCCGGGGCGCTGCTGGCATGGCAGGTCGTGATCACCGGGCACAATGAGTTTGCGCCGTCCAATTCCGCCTATCACATCGCGCAACAGATCAAACCCTGGCTCAGGGACGATGCGCCGGTTTATATTGTCGGCATGTACGACCAGACCCTGCCGTTTTATCTACAGCGCACGCTCACCCTGGTGGCGTACCAGGACGAACTCGCCTTCGGCATTTCGCAGGAACCTGAAAAATGGGTGCCTGACCTCGCCACCTTTGAACAGATATGGCGCGCTGCGCCGTATGCGCTCGCGGTGGTCAATCCGGAGCTTTATCCGCAACTCGTGCAGCGCGGGCTGCCGATGCAGCTCATCGCAGAGGACACGCGCCGCATCGTGGTCAGAACACCCGGCACCTCGCCATGAATATCATGACATTTTCGATCCTGATGGCAGGCGTGCTGCTCAATGCCGCAGCGCAGCTCCTGCTCAAGGCGGGCACCAACAGCGTGGGCGAGTTTGCCTTCACCCGCGCCAACATCGTTCCGGTCGGCTGGCAGCTCGCCACCGAGCCGCACATCCTCGGCGGGCTGGTGTGTTATGTCATCAGTCTGGTGGTGTGGATTCTGGCACTGTCGCGCGTCGAGGTCAGTCTCGCCTATCCGCTGCTCTCCATCGGCTACATCGTAAACGCCGTCGCCGCGTGGTATTTGTTTGGCGAAGCCGTCACGGTGACGCGCCTGGTCGGCATCGGCGTCATCATCATCGGCGTGTATATCGTTGCGCGCAGCTAAGTCGGCCATGGATTACCTGCCCTTCACCCGCCCCACGCTGGACGAAGAAACGATACAAGGCGTGGTGGACGTGTTGCGCTCCGGATGGCTCGCAAGCGGGCCGCAGGTTGCGGCGTTCGAGCAAGCACTGTCCAGCTATGTAGGCGGACGGGCGGTGCGCAGCTTCACCTCCGCCACCGGCGCGCTGGAGGTGGCGCTACAGGCCTGCGGCATCGGTCCCGGCGACGAGGTGATTACGCCCGCGCTGAGTTTCGCCGCCACCGCCAACGTGATCCTGCGCGTGGGGGCGAAGCCGGTGTTTGTGGATGTGGACCTCGCCACCCGCAATCTGGATTGCAACCTGATCGAACAGAAGATCACGCCGCGCACGCGCGCCATCCTGCCGGTGCATTTCGCCGGCCTGCCGGTGGATATGGACGCCTTGTACGACCTCGCGCGCAAACACAAACTGCGCGTGATTGAGGATGCAGCGCACGCCATCGGTTCGCACTGGCAGGGAAAGAAGATCGGCAGCTTTGGCGACATCGTGTCGTTCAGTTTTCACCCCAACAAAAACATGACCTCGCTGGAAGGCGGTGCGCTCAGCTTCGCCAACGCCGATGAACTGCCGCGCATCGATCAGCTGCGCTTTCACGGCATTGTGCGCGGCGCCGAAGGCGCGATGGACGTGGTGGTGGCGGGCGGCAAATACAACCTCACCGACGTCGCCGCGCGCGTCGGACTGGGGCAACTCAAACAACTCGACGGCTTTAATGCACAACGGCGCGCGCTCGCGGCGTATTATTTCGAGCACTTTCATACCGACCCGCCGTGCCTGCTGCCCGCGCGCGGCGATGCGGGCCATAGCTGGCACATGTTTGCGCCGCTGCTGCCGCTCGACACTATTAAAATCAGCCGCCATGATTTCATTCAAAAAATGCACGCGCGCGGCATCGGTGTGGGTGTACATTACCCTGCGCTGCATCTGTTCAGCCTGTACCGCGCGCTGGGCTACAGCACGGGGGATTTCCCCAATGCCGAGCGCATCGGGCGCGAGACGGTAACGCTGCCGCTGTTTCCGGCCATGAGCCTCGCCGATGTGGAGCGGGTGTGTGTAGCGGCAGCGCAGATTCTGCGGGACGCAAAAAAATGAAAGTCATAGCTCTGTCCGTCGTCGTCCCGGTATACAACGAAGAGCAGGGCCTGCACGCCTTGTTCGAGCGCCTGTACCCCGCGTGTGACGCGCTGCACGTCGATTACGAAATCATCTTCATCAACGACGGCAGCACCGACCGCTCCGCCGCGCTGTTGCGCGAGCAGTTCAACCGGCGGCCAGAGTGCACGCGCGTGATTTTGTTCAACGGCAACTTCGGCCAGCACATCGCCATCATGGCGGGCTTCGAGCACAGCCGCGGGCGGCGCATCGTCACGCTCGACGCCGATCTGCAAAATCCGCCGGAAGAGATCGGCAAGCTGCTCGCCAAGATGGACGAAGGCTATGACTACGTCGGCAGTGTGCGTAAACAGCGCCGCGACAGCCGCTGGCGCCACTACGCCTCGCGCGCCATGAACCGCCTGCGCGAGCGCATCACGCACATCCGCATGACCGATCAGGGCTGCATGCTGCGCGCCTATGACCGCACCATCATCGACGCGATCAATCAGTCGAAGGAGGTCAACACCTTTATCCCGGCGCTGGCCTACACCTACGCCAGCAAGCCTGCGGAAATAGAAGTGGAGCATGAGGAGCGCGCAGCGGGCGTGTCGAAATATTCCGTCTACAGCCTGATCCGCCTCAACTTCGATCTGGTCACCGGCTTTTCCATCGTGCCGCTGCAAACCTTCTCCTTCTTCGGCATCATCATCTCACTTCTGGCGGCGCTGTTCGTGGTGTTTCTCGTCATCCGCCGCATCGTCGTCGGCCCGGAAGTGGAAGGCGTGTTCACCCTGTTCGCCATCACCTTCCTGCTCATGGGCATCATACTGTTCGGCATCGGCCTGCTCGGCGAATACATCGGGCGCATCTATCAACAGGTGCGCCAGCGCCCGCGCTATCTCATCCAGGCGATACTGGAGCAGCAGGATCAGGCATGACCTGCGCCGTCGTGTTCGCCTATCACAACGTCGGCGTGCGCTGCCTCTCCGTGCTGCTCGCACATGGCGTGCGCGTGCCGCTGGTGCTCACACACACAGACGATCCGCAGGAGACGCACTGGTTCGACAGCGTGGCGCAACTCGCCGCACTGCACGATATTCCCGTCATTACGCCGGATGATCCCAACGCGCCGGATATCGTCGCCCGCGTCAGTGCCGCGCGCCCGGATTTCCTTTTTTCATTTTATTATCGCCGCATGCTGCGCAAGGAGCTGCTCGCGCTGCCCGCGCGCGGTGCGTTCAACATGCACGGCTCGCTGCTGCCGAAATACCGCGGGCGCGTGCCGGTGAACTGGGCCATCATCCACGGTGAAACCGAGACCGGCGCCACCCTGCACCACATGACGGAGCAGGCCGACAGCGGCGCCATCGTCGACCAGCAGGCAGTGCCGATACTGCCCAACGACACCGCGTTCGATGTGTTTCACAAGGTCACCTGTGCCGCCGAGATCACGCTCCACCGCTGCCTGCCCGCCGTGCTCGCCGGTACGGCGCAGGCACTGCCGCAGGATTTGACTCAGGGCGCCCGCTTCGGCTCACGCCGGCCGGAAGATGGCATCATCGACTGGAGCAAAAGTGCGCAAGCCATTCATAACCTGGTACGCGCGGTCGCGCCGCCCTATCCCGGCGCCACCACCACGCTGGCCGGACAGCCGATGCGTATTCTGAAAACCCTGCTGGCGCCCGGGCGCACCGCGCGTGCATCATCACCCTCGTTTTATTGCGAGGGGGGACGCTGCTACGCGGACTGCGGCGACGGTGGCGTGCTGCGCATCGTCGCTTTCGAGATCAATGGCTCGATCAATGGCTCGCCCATGGATGCACAGACATTTATAAAAAATTACGGAACTGCACCCATCGCACTATCCACCAACATCAGGAAACAGCAATGAAAAAGGTTTTGATACTGGGTGTGAACGGCTTTATCGGGCACCACCTCAGCAAGCGCATTCTGGAGAGCACCGACTGGGAAGTCTACGGCATGGACATGATGTCGGATCGCGTGACCGAGCACATGGACAACCCGCGCTTTCACTTCTTCGATGGCGATATCACCATCAACAAGGAGTGGATCGAATACCACATCCGCAAGTGCGACATCGTGCTGCCGCTGGTCGCCATCGCCACGCCCGCGACCTACGTCAAGGAACCGTTGCGCGTGTTCGAGCTCGATTTCGAGGCCAACCTGCCCATCGTGCGCCAGTGCGTGAAGTACAAGAAACGCATTCTGTTTCCCTCCACCTCCGAGGTGTACGGCATGTGCGACGATGCGGAGTTCGATCCGTACGCGTCCGACCTCGTCTACGGCCCCATCGACAAGCCGCGCTGGATTTACGCGTGCAGCAAACAACTGATGGATCGCGTGATCTGGGCCTACGGCATGCAGGGTGCGCTCGACTTCACCCTGTTCCGCCCGTTCAACTGGATCGGCGCCGGGCTCGACAGCATCCACACCGCGAAGGAAGGCAGCTCGCGCGTCATCACCCAGTTCTTCGGCCACATCGTGCGCGGCGAAGACATCAAGCTGGTGGACGGCGGCACGCAGAAACGCGCGTTCACCTACATCGACGACGGCATCAATGCGCTGATGAAACTCATCGAAAACAAAAACAACGTCGCCAGCGGACAGATTTACAACATCGGCAATCCGGCCAACAACTACTCGGTGCGTGAACTTGCGCAGATGATGCTTGATCTCGCCATGGAGTACGCGGAATACCGCGACAGCGCGAAAAAGGTACGCATGATCGACACCACATCAGGCGAATACTACGGCAAGGGCTACCAAGACGTGCAGAACCGCGTCCCGAAAATCGAAAATACCAGCCGCGATCTCGACTGGAAACCAGAGGTCGCCATGCCGCAGGCGCTGAAAAACATCTTCGACGCCTACCGCGGCCAGGTCGCCGAGGCACGCAAACTGGTGGAGTGACAGGTGCACTTGAAAGATAACATGCGTGGGCGCAAAGTGACTTAGCACAAGACCGCATTTAGGCGGCCTACTTCTAGTTGGGCAGCACTACTATGAATCCTTGGGACGCTGAAGCCACGAGACTAGCAATTCAACGCGTCTACGGACGCGAACAACTAGAACTCGCTCGCCCCTGTATTCGATCACTGTCGGATCGACAGTTCTATGCCCGATATCACTATCAGCGCGCGGAACAGACTTTGAAGCGCTACGTGCGCGTTCATCTGAAGTCCAAGGATTTCATCAGCATCTCGCTCGGCGCCGATTCTCAAGAGTGGCATCGATTCAACATCGTCATTCGAAAGCTTGGCGCGGACTTGACCGCATGCATACAAAGCCTCCATACATTGCCGGATGTGCTCGCAAGCGCCGTGTACTACTCCCTACAGTTGAACAATCGCTTCACGCCTCAGAAAGGTCGCTACGTCAATCACGCATTTGTCACGAAATGTCTGAAGAAAGTGCCTGAACTAGCCACAGTTACGGCGCAGCTGGAAGCGGCTGTTCAAGTGCAAGGTTTCAAGCACTTGGCCGCTTTAGCGAACCAATCAAAGCACTACAGCATTGTCTTCCCCGCGCTGAACGCAGACTTAACTGGTGCACGCAAGAGGCAATACATGCTTGTGTTCCCCGAATTTAAGTCGGGTCGCGGCTCGTTCCCACAAGCATTAGTCACGGACTTTCTGCCGCCACTTCACGAGCAGCTTTCGAAAAGTGTTGTTCAGTTAGGCCACGCGCTCAACACTGTGCTGCAATGTGCGGCCCAAAGTAGCGTTTAAGGGCTCGGAGCCCTTTATAGCCGTAGCAGCTTTCACCCCCCCATCCTAGCCTTCCCCCATCAAGGGGGGAGGAATATAAGCATAGCGCCAGAAATCGTAGCGAGCGGCTTTCAGGCGGGGGCGGCGGAGCGCAGGAACCGGAGTGTACATATCAGTACATGAGGATTCCGAGCACCGTACGCACCCGCATCAAAGACGCGCAGTAGATTTATGACGCTATGTTTAGCGGTGGTAAGGATGTTTTTTAAGAATACTCCAGGCGCGGTAAATCTGTTCGGCGAGGACGATGCGCGCCAG
>JAURVQ010000116.1 GCA_030655395.1 Gammaproteobacteria bacterium
GCCGCCGCGCCGCCGGAGCAACACCCGTATGCCTACCTCGTGCTGGCAGGCGAGGCGGCGGAAAAACAAGGCTGGCCGCTGGCGGAAATGTTGCGCGACGCGCTGCCCGCGTTGCGGCTGGTGGTGCATTGCGGCGGCGGCGCCCTGAAGAATCAACTGAAGCGCGCCGACAAAAGCGGGGCACGCTATGCGCTGATTCTGGGTGATGAAGAAGTGCGGCAGGCCGGGATCAGCGTCAAGGATTTGCGCACGGAACAGGCCGCGCAGATACTCATGCCGCAGCACGCATTGGCCGATTTTCTGGCCAAACAAGTTTAATCCAAGTCTAAACTCCAGCATTAAATTTTCATCCGGAATGTAAAATTTATGTAATCTGATGTAGATTTACCAGTTACCCACGCCCTCATGGGGGATGTGGCGGGAGCTGGGAATGCGCAACGGATTTTTACATGGATGTCTTGTGGTGTTCGGCGTTTTCGTCGTCAGTGGTCAGGCTGGCGCGGAGACACCGGTAGCGGAAACCGCAGACACGTTGCTCGTGCGCGCCGCAGCGTATTATTCCGATGGGAATACCGCCCAAGCCGAGGCGCTCTACCGTGAAGCGCTCGGTACGACCGAGTACCATGCCGAAGCCTACGGCAGGCTGGTGCAGATCGCACTCAGCCAACAGGATGCCGCGGCGCTGAAGCGACTGTTCGGCGCACACCGGGCCTTTGCGTTCGAGGCCCCGCAACAATTCCGCCCGCGCATTCAGCAGTACGAGATGCTGCGCTTGCGCAATATCTACAACGAGGCATTGCAGGCCGCGCTTTCACATCAATGGACGCAGGCCGAAGGACATTTCTCCCGGCTGCTGGGTGATGAACTCTATCATCGCCAGGCGACAGGCTGGTTGTTCCGGCTGGCGATGCAACAGAAAAATTTTGAGCGCGCAAAGTTCATCGCCGGACTGGCGCAGGATTACGCGGATAACCCCGCAGCAACGCCGGAACTGCTCGCGGCCTGCGTCCTGCAGCGCACCGATCAGCGTGCACCGGCGCTGGCACAGATCAAAAAGGTGCTGACGCAACGCGGCGCTTACCGGGGAACCGAAGACGCGCGCGTAGACGCACAACGCGCCGTGTATCTGGCCATGATCCGCCTGCATGAAGAGAACGATCAGTGTTATCTGAACGCGTGGAAAACGGCGGCCGAGGCGCGTCCGTATTTTCCGGCATTACCGGACGCGGTGCTGCAATATCTCGCGCGTTGATCAGGCTTTAAGGTGCAATAACATCATGGTGATTCGGGTACTGATCGTAGCGCATCAGCGGCTGATCCGGCAGAGCCTCGGCCTGATGCTGAAGCAGGAACCGGACATCCGTGTGGTGGGAGAGGCGGCGGATGGTCATGAGGCGTTCACGCTTACGCTGGAGAAAAAACCGCACATCCTCCTGATGGAGGCGGACCTCCCGAAACTGAATGCCATCAATACCACGCGCATGATTCTGGGTTGTAACCCGGAAACCAGGGTTTTGATCCTCTCCGACGAAGCAGCGAGCGCGCACGTCAGTCTCGCCCTGGAGGCCGGTGCGATAGGCACCGTACTCACGGATGTTGACCACCATGAGTTGATCCGCATCATCCGTCATTATGCGCGTGAGAAGACGCCGCTCGCCTCGCCGTTCCTCACCGCCCACCCGGTGAGCGAACCGGAAGCGCCCGCCGTAGACTGGTCCGTGCTCACGCGCCGTGAAAGCGAGATCGTCGATCTGCTGGCGCGCGGGCTGGGCAGCCGCGAGATCGCACTTACCCTGAGCATCTCGGCGGAGACCGTCAAGGTGCATATCCAGCACATCTACCGCAAAATGGGCGTGAAAAACCGCGTGGAAATGCTCCTCTCCCTGCAGTCCCGCACCGTTCAGTAATCGCCTCTACTTCAAGGGGAGTAGTTCGTAAACCCCATCGTCAATAAATACCTATAGGGGGTTATTGTCACCACCCCATCATGCGGCTGTAATCAACGCTTCACTCTAGGCTGATCGACCTACGGGAGGGTGCTGTCATGATGCACAGGGGACTTCTGATTTTCAGACTGATGTTGTTGGTAGCCGGCGGCCTTGGCCTGCTGGGAAGCGAGCTTGCCTATGCCCGGCACGGCGAAGGGAACATCTTGACCAATCGCATCCCCGAACCGGCGCCCTATGTGGTCGAGGAAACGACCGCAAACACCTCCCTGGGCGGCCCGGCGGGTGCGTTTGCTCCGCCGCCGTTTGAAAATCTGTGGACCAGCGTCAATGATATAAACGGTTGCGACGGCTGTCACACCGGTCTGTATGATCAGTGGAACGGCTCCATGATGGCCAACGCCTGGCGCGATCCGGGCTGGCGCGGCGCCTTCCTGCTGGTGGCGCGGCTGACCTCGACCGACGGCTGTAATGATATTACGCCGGTGCTGACCGGTGGCATGGCGCGCGATGGTTCCCTGGGTTACGACTGCAGTACCCCAGCCCGCAAGATCAACCCGTTCGCCAACGCCGACGGCACCTCGACCTTCAACATGGGCCTGACCACGGCCACCTACAGCGGCTCCGGTTCGCTGATGGACGACTTCTGTTCCCGCTGCCACATGCCGACCAATTATGTGGATGCGACGGTGTCGGTGAGCCTGGATGCCCCCTCAGGGATGGAGCACGGCGCGATCAGCCCGACCTATGATCCGACCTCGGTCAATGCGGCGGCCGTCATCACCACCAGTGATCCGGTGTATGGGGCGGCGCGCGAATCATTCGCCGAACGTCTGGATGGCAACCGCCCGGTCAACAGCAACAGCGGCAAGATCGGCATCGTGTGCGAGGTGTGCCACACCAACGTGGCCAGCCGTTACACCCCCTACCACCTCTATAACAAGACGGGTACGGAATACTTTCCGGCCACCAGGAATGCCGGACGCTGGGATACGCTCAACGGGCTTACACCGGCGCAGCAGGACATGCTGACCGTGCCGGATGCGAACTCCAGGAACTTGGGCTACGGTATTGCCGCAGGCGCCTTCCGCCTCTCGCCCCACGCACTCAATACGCCGGAGCGTTTCGGGCCGTTGAGCTGGAACAACTTCAGCACCACGATTGACACTTACATTTCGGACGTGTTCTCCGGCGGCGGCGTGACGCGTACCTACTTCTTCAGCCAGGCCAATCCACCCGGCAAGCACGACACCTTCTACCAGGTGAAATTCGAGCGTGCCGAGTTCTGTGCCTCGTGCCACGACGTGACCAATCCGGCCACGATCAAGAACCAGTTCGGCAAGTGGGTGGGCGGTTTCCCCATTGAGCGCACCTACACCGAGTATGTGAACAGCCGTTACGCCGATCGTCCGGGCAACACCCACTTTGACCCGAACTACAAGCGTGACTGTCAGACCTGCCACATGCAGCAGAGCTTCGGCGAGCCGGGTACGGCGCTGACGCTGTATACCCTCAGCGGCGCCAACGTCATTCCCGACGCGCCGCTGAGTGAACCGAGCTGTGACCGCATCATCCGTACCCCCGGTTATTCACACCACTTCGTCGGCGGCAATGCTTACATCACCAAGATGATCGGCGCGGACGTCGCCAGCGGTACGGTAACGCCGTATCCGGAGTTGCTGGAGACGAGCTTCAGTTCGAAGGATGATACCAGCCGCCTGCACTACGCGCGCTTCGACACCACGCCCGCGCGCAACGGCCCGGCGGCCACCCAGCATGAGCGCTTCGCCTGGGACCGGTTGCGCGCCGCGCTGACCATGACGCTCACCGCGCCGGTCTCCGTCGCAAGGCCCGCCACCGAGACCGTGGTGACTTTGGGCGGCGTCATTATCAATGCGGGCTCAGGCCATAACTTCCCCACCGGTTTCCCGGAGGGGCGTGCGGCTTGGGTGAGGGTTGCGGCGTGGGATACGCGCAACGGCACGGTCGCCAGCCCGTATGATCTGGTGGGCGGCCTGAGCGCCGAGTTGCAGATACAGGACAGCGCCAACGCCAACCGCCGTTCGTTGGGCGTGGGTTATCTGACCGCTAGCCCGATGCTGGATCCCACTTTCCCGGCAACCTGTAACTGGACCATACCGGAAGGCTCACCCGACCCTTATGCGATCGACTTCAGGGCGGTTGCCACGCTGGACGGCGTCTGCCCGACGCTGGATCTGCCGTACGCGACACCGAAGAACCTGGTGGTGAACGCGGCCGGCATGCCGACCGATGCCAACAACGTGGTCATTGATCGCAGCAATCCCACCGGTATTCCACGCTATACGGATACCAATAACAACGGCGATTTCTTTGACGACTCGTTCCTCAAGGACACGCGCCTGCAGCCGATGAAGGGCGCCGGCGCCGTTAACCCGTTTGCCACGGCGAGCCTGGCGCGCTACTCGGTGGTAGTTCCAGCCACCCTGCCCAGCGGCCTCACGCTGGTCGGCCCGGTAGCCGTCACCGCAACGGTGTACTACCAGTCCTTCGAGAGCATCGTGGCCAAGAAATTCCTGGGCAATCTCGCCAACCTGGATGACGTCGATGGCAACGAAGGCTTCCCCGGCGGCAGACCGACGCTGGAGACCTGCGTGCTCAAGGGGGCCTGTGACCGTATCGGCAAGGCCGGCGCCACGGGTGAGACGCAACTGCGCACCGCCCTGCTGTTCGACCCGGTGGTAGTGGACGGCGCACCGCCGGTGCCGGTGATCGTCCGAAGCACGGCGATACAGGTGACGGGCACCACCGACAACGTGGCCCCGCGCGTGATCATCAACAACTCCAAGGTCGTGGGCCAGACCAACCTGACGGCCGCGATTCCGGCCAACCGTCACTGGTCACCGTCGCCTTACGGCGGCGCGACCGGTAACTACGCGGTGGAAGGTGTGGGCGAGCAGAACGTGAATCCGGCGCGTGTCGTCAAGGTCTCGTTCAGCGAGCCGGTCACGGGGGTGGACATGAACACCCTGTATCTGACCGACAGCCGCGGACGCTCTGTGCCCGCGCTGATGAACCAGATAGACGACACCACCTGGGCGCTGTTCCCGTACACCACGGTAGACCAGACCTTCCTGTCGGCGAGCACCAACATCATCCACGTCGCGCCGACCCGTAACGGTTCGACCATCAGGGATGCTGCCGGGAATGCGCTGGTGACGGGTCCTGCCACCGGGGGTGAATACACCTTCGGCTTCAAGATCATGTAACGGATGTTCTGCAGGCAGTTGTGCGAGGGGGGCTATTGCCCCCCTCTTTTTGTCTATTTCCAGCATGAATCAGAACTAACCCTTTTTAGTTATTTTGTCGATAATAATATTTAAAAATATATAAATAGGGTTATTGTTAAAACATCGCAATAAATATGTAATCTCTCCCCAGCAGCACCCATAATTAGACTAAACCTTTGGAGAGAGGACTATGCGTAAGCGAACGGGAACGTTTATTTATAGCCTTACAGCCGCACTGATGAGTATCGCGGCTTTAATGGCCACACCCGCCATGGCACGCCACGGCGAAGGCAATATCCTGACCAACCGTATTCCGGAACCCGCGCCGTATGTGTATTCGGAGACGCTGGCGGGCGGCGGTCAGACACAAAATGCGCCGTTTGAGAACCTGTGGACCACGTTGAACGAGACCGGCAGTTGCTCCGGCTGTCATACCGGTCTGTATGACCAGTGGAACGGCTCCATGATGGCCAATGCCTGGCGCGATCCGGGCTGGCGCGGCGCCTTTTTGCTGGTGGCGCGTCTCACCTCCACCGACGGCTGCAAGGACGTCAAGGATGCGGTAGCCCAGTTCGCCGGCAGGGCTCCGGACGGCACCCAGGCCTATGACTGCTCCACCGACGCGGCGGGCAAGGTGCATCGCATCAACCCGTTCGCCAACGCCAACGACACCTCCACCTTCAACATGGGTGCGAGCACGGCGACTTACAGCGGCTCCGGCTCCTTGATGGACGACTTCTGCTCGCGCTGCCACATGCCGACCAACTACGTGGACGCCACGGTGTCGGTAGGCCCGGACAGCCCGTCCGGTCAGCAGCATGGTGCGATGAGTCCCACCTTTGACCCTACTGCGCCGGGTACGACTACCGTCATTGACCCGTTCAACGGTATCGCGTCGCTGGAGTCGTATGGCACGCGCTCCGATGGCGGCCGCGCGGTGAACAGCAACAGCGGCAAGGCCGGTATCGTGTGCGAGGTCTGCCACACGGCGGTAGGCAGCCGTTACACGCCGTATCACGGCTATAACAAGACCGGCACCGACTACTTCCCGGCCACCACGAGCGCAGCCCGCTGGGATGCGGCCAACGGCTTGACCGCGACGCAGCAGGACATGATCACGGTGCCGGATGCCAACTCCGGAAATCTGGGCTATGCGATCGGCGCGGGTGCGTTCCAGCTCTCGCCGCACGCCCTGGCCGCGCCGGAGCGTTTCGGGCCGTTGTCGTGGAATAACTTCCAAACCGGCGCCAATGCCACCATAGACACTTACATCAGTGACGTGTTCTCCGGCGGCGGCGTGACGCGCACCTACTATTTTGCGCAGGCCAACGCGCCCGGCAAGCACGACACCTACTATCAGGTGAAGCAGGAGCGCGCCGAGATGTGCGCCGCGTGTCACGACGTGACCAACCCGGCCACGATCAAGAACGACGTGGGCAATTGGGTGGGCGGTTTCCCCATCGAGCGCACCTACACGGAGTTCCGGAACAGCCGCTATGCGGGTCGTACCCAAAGCGGTGTGCTGAACCCGTACTACGATCCTAACTACAAGCGCGACTGCCAGACCTGCCACATGCAGCAGGACTTCGGCGAGGCGGGCACGGCGCTGACCCTGTACACCGTCAGCGGCGCCAATGTGATTCCCGATGCGCCGCATACCGGAGTGACCTGTGACCGCATCACGCGTACGCCGGCCTACTCGCACCACTTCGTGGGCGGCAACGGCTACATTACCAAGATGATAGGCGCGGATCTCAGCGGCGGCACAGTGCAGCCCTATCCGGAGTTGCTGGTGACCAGCTTCACCTCGACCGACAAGACCAGTCGTTACAGCAACGCACGGTTTACCCGCACCGGTACGGAGGCCAATGCAGTAGCGACCCAGCATCAGCGTTTTTCATGGGATCGTCTGCGTAACGCGCTGACCATGAACCTGTCGGCGGCGGCCTCGGTGGCCAAGCCTGCAACAGAGGCCTTGGTCGCGGTGAACCTGTCGATCCGCAACGACGGCTCAGGCCACAACTTCCCGACCGGCTTCCCGGAAGGACGTGCAGCCTGGGTCGCAGTACGTGCGTTTGATACCAAGAACACCGCCAGCACGGCAGATGACGTGGAATTGCTGATTCAGGATTCCGCTAATGCCAACCGTCGCTCGCTGGGCATAGGTTATCTGACCACGGCAACGGAAACGACCGATCCGGTTTATCCGACTTGCGCCGGCTGGAAGTTCCCGGAGGGTTCGATTGACCCCTATGCCTTCACCATGCGCGCCCT
>JAURVQ010000027.1 GCA_030655395.1 Gammaproteobacteria bacterium
GCATTCCCATCATCAAGGCGATACGCGAGGGACTCGCAGGCAACCGCATCGAGTGGCTCGCCGGCATCATCAACGGAACCGGCAATTTTATTCTCACAGAAATGCGCGACAAGGGACGCGACTTCGCCGACGTGCTGGCCGAGGCGCAGCGCCTGGGTTACGCCGAGGCCGACCCCACGTTTGATGTCGAAGGCATCGACGCCGCGCACAAGCTCACCATACTCGCGGCCATCGCCTTCGGCATTCCGCTGCAATTCGACAAGGTGTACACCGAAGGCATTACGCGCATCACGCGCGCGGATGTCGGCTACGCCGAGCAACTCGGCTATCGCATCAAGCATCTCGCCATCGCGCGGCGGGCTTTGGCAGGCATCGAGCTGCGCGTGCACCCCACCCTGATTCCGCAGCGCCGCCTGATCGCAAATGTGGATGGCGTGATGAATGCGGTGGTGGTGATGGGCGACGCCGTCGGGCCGACGCTTTATTATGGCGCCGGTGCAGGCGCCGAGCCCACCGCCTCTGCCGTGGTTGCCGATCTGGTCGACGTGGTGCGCGTGCTCACCTCCGATCCCGAGAACCGTGTGCCGCATCTTGCGTTTCAACCGGATGCGCTTTCGGATTTGCCGATCCTGCCCATGGAACAGGTGGAGACGGCCTATTATCTGCGCCTGCAGGCGGCGGATCGCCCCGGTGTGCTCGCCGACGTCACGCGCATTCTCGCCGATCAGGAAATCAGCATCGAGTCGATATTGCAAAAGGAACCGCTGGCAGGCGAGAGCGAGGTGTCGATCATCCTCCTCACGCACCGCACGCTGGAAAAAAACATGAACCAGGCGATCAGCCGCATTGAGGCATTGTCATCGATCAGCGCCAAGGTCATGCGTATCCGTCTCGAGCAGTTGTCACGCTGACATAAGCGCAATATAAAGCACCATTTTGAGATAGTTATCCATGCCATTGCAAGCACGTTACACCGGCATTATTGACAAATACCGCGACCGCCTGCCGGTGCACGATGACACGCGCATCATCAGTCTCGGCGAAGGCAACACGCCGCTCATACGCCTGCACAACATCCCGCGTCTGCTGGGCAAGGATGTCGATATTTATGTGAAATACGAAGGTCTCAACCCGACCGGTTCGTTCAAGGATCGCGGCATGACCATGGCGGTGACCAAGGCGGTGGAGGAAGGCAGCAACGCGATCATCTGCGCCTCGACCGGCAATACCTCGGCGGCGGCGGCGGCCTATGCGGCGCGCGCCGAAATCACCGCATTTGTGCTGATACCGGACGGCAAGATCGCGCTCGGCAAGCTCGCGCAGGCGATGATCTACGGCGCGGTGGTGATCCAGATCAAGGGTAATTTCGACGACGGCATGCGGCTGGTGAAAGAGGTGGCGCAAAAGGCGCCGGTGACCATCGTCAACTCCATCAATCCCTATCGCTTGCAGGGCCAGAAAACCGCCGCGTTCGAGGTGGTCGAGGAGCTCGGGTTCGCGCCGGACTTTCACTGCATCCCGGTCGGCAACGCCGGTAACATTACGGCGTACTGGATGGGCTACAGTGAGTATCACGCCAGCGGCATCATCCACCAGCGTCCGCGCATGGCGGGTTATCAGGCCTCCGGTGCGGCGCCATTTTTGCGCGGCAAGATGGTGGACAATCCGGAAACGGTGGCGACCGCGATCCGTATCGGCCATCCCCAGTCGTGGGATCAGGCATGGAAGGTGCGCGAGGAATCCAACGGCTGGTTCGACGAATGCAGCGATGAAGAGATACTGGCCGCGCAAAAACTGCTGTGCGAAAAGGAAGGTATCTTTTGCGAGCCGGCCTCGGCGGCCTCGCTGGCCGGTGCGATGCGCGACATTCAAACTGGCAAGATACCGGAGGGCAGCAAGATTGTGTGTACACTCACCGGTAACGGGCTCAAGGATCCGGACACCGCCCTGAAACAGTGCCGCACGCCGCTGGTCAGCATCGAGGCGACACTGGACCAGGTGCAGCGCGCCATCCTCGCACGCTTGCGCTGAACGCGCCTTGCGTTGATGTGGCGAATATTATGCTGGAGCGAGCCAACAAAACCCTGATTTGCAGCGTAGCCTATCTCGATATTGTGGGCTACAGCAGCCGGCCCGTGCCGGAACAGATGCGGCTGAAGCAGCGGCTGAATGACATTATCGCCGCTTCGATCAAGGATATCCCGCTGCCCGACCGCGTCATGCTCGACACCGGTGACGGCGCGGCATTGTGTTTTCTCGGCGATCCCGAAGAGGCCTTGTTCGCCATCCTGGCATGCCGCGACATCCTGCGCGAAATGGAACAAGTTGAGCCGCTCAATATGATGCTGCGCATGGGCATCAATCTTGGCCCCGTGAAGCTGATCAAGGATGTCAATGGTCAGCCCAACCTGATCGGCGACGGCGTGAATACCGGTGAGCGCGTCATGAGTTTCGCCGAGCCGGGACAGATCATGGTGTCGCGCTCGTATGTGGATGTGGTCTCCCGCCTGTCGCAGGAATACGGTCAGCTTTTCCAGTATCACGGGCTGCGTACCGACAAGCACGTGCGTGAGCACGAGGTCTATGAGGTATGTATGTCCAGCGCCAGCAGCCCGCTGCTGGCCCAGGCGCTGCACAGCCGGCGCAGCACCGAGAGCAAGCGCGACGCGGCCATCGTTGGTACAGAGGCTGCCCAGGCAGACAGCGCGCAGGATAAGCGCGCCGCAGCCGCCTGGCGGGAAAATCCGAAACTGATTTACGGTGCGCTGGCGGCGCTGGTAGTGGTGGTGCTTGCAGGTTCGTTATATTTCGGCAGCCCGCACCCAACCCAGCCGATGACGGGTACGGCATCCGGCCCGGAGTCGCCTGCGGCGGCTGACAAGCAGGTCGCTGTGAGCGAGCCGGCAAAATCCGGCGCTGAGAATCAGGCCGGAGCGGAAAAGCCGAAATCCGCCGATGAAACTGCTGCCACAGCCAGTGCAACTGCGGCATACATCGCCATAGCCGTCAGCCCGTGGGGCGAGATTTATCTGGATGGCAGGAAAAAAGGCGTAGCCCCGCCGCTTAAAAAATTGCAGGTGGTGCCCGGAAAACATATTATTGAGATACGCAATACCGATTTTCCAAGCTACACGGAAACGGTGGAAGTGAAGGCGCAAGACACGGTTAAGGTCAAACACAGGTTTCAATAATGGGCGCCTCTAAAAATGTCTCATAACGATCTCATAAAGCGTGCGATGCCGCTGGCACTGATTAGCGTACTGAGTGCGGGATGCGAGTCCGGTCCGCTCAAGGATATCAATATTTTTGAGCGCAAACCGGAACCCGCCGCCGAAAGTGCCGCCCCGGTGGCCGAGGTTCCGCCTCCGATTACTGCGGAGCAGAGACTGGCGGAGGGTGTGAAGCAGTATGAGGACGGCGCGTACAAAGAGGCCATGCAGGATTTGCAGGCGGCGCTCGATACCGGCCTGACGCTCAAGGACGACCAGGTGAAGGCGCATAAATACCTCGCCTTCATTCACTGCGCCTCCAGCCGGGAAAAACGTTGCCGTGAAGAGTTCGCCAAGGCGCTCGAAATTAATCCGAAGCTCGAACTCGAACCCGCTGAGGCCGGACACCCGGTGTGGGGGCGGGTATTCCGCAGCGTCAAGAAGAGCGCGAGTCAGAAAAAGTAATTTACTCAGGAGTCACAAAGCAAGGCTACATTACTTTAGGGTGTGACTCCTGAGTAAACACCCTGTTTACTCTACCCCCACCCTGTCCCGCCCCCTCAACAAGGGGCGGGAACGTAGCGGGA
>JAURVQ010000119.1 GCA_030655395.1 Gammaproteobacteria bacterium
TGCCGGAGATGGACGGCTATACGCTCACCGCCGAGATCAGAAAAGACCCGCGGCTGAAGAATCTCTATGTAATGCTGCACACTTCCCTGAGCGGGGTGTTCAACGCCGCCATGGTACAGAAGGTCGGCGCCGACCGCTTCCTGCCCAAATTTAACGCTGACGATCTTGCCAAGACCGTAATCGAGTGTCTTGAGCACCGCCCGTCGGCACAGGCGGCCTAAATTCCGGTGGGGCGCAGGCCCACGAGTCCGCCCTGCAACACATGGACATCAAAGCCGCGCTCGCTTAACAGGAACGCCGCCGAGGCGCTGCGGCTGCCGGTGTCGCAGTAGGCTATGTATTTGCGGTTGATATCGAGACCGCTCGCCCTGATGCGCAACATCCACAGCGGGATATTGATGCTGCCCGGAAGCGACTGGTTTTGATGCTCGGCCTCGGTACGCACATCGAGCCAGCACGCGCCTGCCTGCACCAGGGACACGGCCTGCTCGAAGCTCACCCAGTTCAACAACGGCTCGCGCAGCAACGCGATAAAGTGCGCCTTGGACAGGCGCATCAATGCACCGTCGGTGAGCATGGTAACGGTGGCATTGCGCGGCGCCTCCGAAATCAGCGCCTCCTCACCGAAGCTGTCGCCCACGGAGAGTTCCGCCAGCGTGGTTTCGCGCTGATCGGACGAGCGGCGCGTGACCTTGCCGCGCCCCTGGCTGATGATGTAGTAAAAATCACCCACGTCGCCCTGCCTGATGACGACCTCTCCGGCGCGCACCGGGATCGCCTCCATCTGCATGAACATGGTCTGGATGTTCACCGGCGGCACCTTGAGGAAGGCCTTGGACTGGAGCATGCGCGTCATCCAGTCGCCGTCAGCCTCCGCATCAGCCTGAATCTCGCTCACCACACAACCGGCGGACTGATCCCAGGTCAGCAGCAAATCCAGCAACGCGCTGTCGATACGCAGCAGCTTGACGCCGGTCTTCGCGCTCGCGCTCAGCCGGCGCGGCTGGTGATGCGCCAGCGGATAGCGCGCCGCTTCAGTCCCGGCCGCGACCAGCTGCGCAGGCCCGCTCTCGGGTTGCAGCTCCACCTCCCCCTCAAGCACGTAGACCGTGCGCCCGTCCTGTTCGCCGCGCTTGAACAATACGCACCCGGCGGCAATTTCTTCAATCACCGCCTTGCGCGCCAATTCCGCAAAGTTTTTGGGCTTGATGTCCTGGACCGGAACCAGAACCTTGAATACTTCAGTGAGATTTCTGGCCATCTTCATGCATCTCTTTGAAGGTTTTAAGGTTATCATAATCACCATTCAGCGCCTAAACCAAAGCGACCCCCTTTGACAACCCCCGCCATTACGCCCCCGGAATACCAGGCCTTTCACACCTTTCTCGAAGAGGCGTGCGGCATCACCCTGGGCAAGGACAAGCACTATCTGGTCAGCAGCCGCCTCGGGCGCCTCATGACCGAACAGGGTATCCCTACGCTCGGCGTTCTGGTTGCACAGCTTGCGAGCGGGCGCAACCTGGATCTGCGCGCGCGGGTGATCGACGCCATGACCACCAATGAAACACTCTGGTTCCGCGACACCACGCCTTATGATGCGCTCACCCGGCACATCCTGCCCGAACTCGCCCAGATACCCGGTCGCCCGCTGCGCTTCTGGTCGGCAGCCTGTTCGTCGGGGCAGGAGCCATACTCCATCAGCATGGTGGTGCAGGAGTATGTACTGGGCAAACCGGGACAACTGCCTTGGGGCGTGCAGATCGTCGGCACTGACATCTCCAGCACCATACTGAAAGAGGCCAATGCCGGTATCTATGACAACATGAGCCTCGCGCGCGGAGTATCACCCGAGCGCCGCCAGCGTTTTTTTACGCCGCTGGGCGACAAGTGGCAGCTGAAGCCCGAAATCCGCGGGCGCGCAAGCTTCAAGGAACTCAATCTCAAACAGAATTATGCGGCGCTGGGAAAGTTCGACGTGATCTTCTGCCGCAATGTGCTGATCTATTTTTCGGCGGAGCTCAAGCGTGACATACTGAGCCGCATGGCACAGGCCCTCAACCCCGGCGGCTACCTGATCCTCGGCTCGTCCGAGGCCATCTCCAATCTGTGCGACGCGTTCGACATGGTGCATTATGCAAGCGGTGTGGTCTACCGGCTCAAGGGTGGCAAAACCGGCGGCTAGTCCGCTGCAAACAGCAGGACACGGCGGAATGCGGGCATGAAGAAGTCTACGTTGCATATCCTGGGTTGCAGCGGCGGTAGCGGCGACAACCTCTTCACCACCTCGTTCCGCCTCGGCGACACCATCCTGATCGATTGCGGCACGGGCCTGGGCACGCTCTCCGCCGAGGCCATGCTGAAGATCGATCACGTCTTCCTCACCCACTCCCATCAGGATCATATCGCACTGCTGCCGCTGTTTCTCGAGCGCATCTATCTCGCGCGCACGCAGCCGGTGACGCTTTATGCGCGCGCCGAGACTCTCGCCGCCCTCAAGCAGCATGTCTTCAACTGGCAGATTTATCCCGACTTCTCCGAACTGCCGCTGTTCGAACAGCAGGAGAATCCGTTGGTACACTTTCAGGAACTCGCGGAACACGAGGCCATTGAGATCGATGGCTGGCACATCACCGGCGTGCCCATGGATCACACCGTGCCGGGGCTGTCCTATATTCTCGCGCGCGCCGGAATCCGCACGGCCTTCACCGGCGACACGCGTTCGCTGCGCCATCTGGCCGAGGCGGGCCCCCTGGACATCCTGATTTGCGAACTGTCTTATCCGGATCATCTGGAGGAACTCGCACATATCAGCGGACACATGACGCCGTCAATGCTGAAGCGCGATCTCGCGCTGTTCTCGCCCCTGCCGGAGCTCTGGATTTCACACCTGAAGCCGCAATACGCGCCAGAGCTCCGCAGAGTCATCGAACCGCTGCTGCACACCGGGCGCGGGATGCTGCTGGAGTCCGGCAAGCGTTATACACTTGCCCGGCATTGATTACCGGTACGTCACTTAATTCAGAGCACGAAAAGCAAAAACGTGGCCCTATGAATTCTATAGCTGCTTTTCTTCATCTTTCAAACACTTGGGTCTTTGAAAGATGGCGGTGCATCCCTGCACCGCAAGCAATCGTAGGTCACGTTGCGAAGCTACGTGACGGAGCTACGAAGCCACGTATCCTGTCAGGCAGCTTACGCAGCCTGACCTACAATACTGATCTACAACTGCTGAGATAAAATCAGCGGCAGACGAGCTTCAGTTCCGGCCCGCTCTGCCGCTAACCCGTAAGCCTGCCATTCCCTTGCCGTCGCGGCACACTCTTGCCGCCTATGGGCACGGCTTCAGCCTTGGCCACCCCGCTCTAATCCACTGTTTTTCCTGTAGCAGCCTGTTAAATCATCTGTGGCACGGACATTGCTCCTGTTCTGCTGGAAGACTCAAGCAGGAGCAGCAGCATGCCGATAACATTAGATGGTGCGTTGGGGATACATGAACAGGCGGTGAAGCTGCGTGCGCAGCGCGCCGAGCTCCTCGCCACCAATCTCGCCAACGCCGACACGCCAAACTACCGGGCGCGTGACATCGACTTCAAGGCCGCGCTGACCAGCGCGCAGGCCGCAGGCCAGGGCAGCCCGCCTCTCGCCGCCACCCATGCCGGACACTTGCAGCACGGCGCGGGCGGCATCAATCCTTCCTTGCTGCTCTACCGCAATCCGCACCAGGCCTCACTGGACGGCAACACGGTGGACACGCAGGTGGAACAGGCGGAATTCGCCCAAAACGCGCTGCACTACATGGCAAGTCTCACCTTCCTCAGCGGCAAGATCAGCGGGCTGATGAGCGCCATCAAGGGAGAATAGGCATGTCACTGTTCAGCATTTTTGATATCGCCGGCAGCGGCATGAGCGCGCAATCGGTGCGCCTCAACACCACCTCCAGCAACCTCGCCAACGCGGAAACCGTAAGCAGCAGCGCAGCGCAGACCTATCGTGCGCGGCAGCCGGTGTTTTCCGCCGTGCTGAATGCGCTCAACGGCGGCGCCGGTAGTGCGGGCCAGGACGCGAGCAGCGGGGTACAGGTGCTCGACATCGTGGAAAGCAAGGCGCCGATACAGAGCCGCTACGAACCGAACAACCCGCAGGCCGACGCCCGCGGCTACGTCTATCTTCCCAACGTGAACATGGTCGAGGAAATGGCCAACATGATCTCCGCCTCGCGCTCCTATCAGAGCAACGCCGAGGTCATCAACACCTCAAAACAAATGTTACTGAAAACCCTTAGCTTGGGCCAATAAGGTTACTCATGGGTTCATTATTAAAGCGTCACTCTCCGCCACATTCCCGCCCCTTGTTTAGGGGGCGGGACAGGGTGGGGGTAGAGTTAACAGGGTTTTTATTCAGGAGAAACCGATGAGCACCGTACAGGATACCAACCCCTATGCATCGCTGGGCCTGGCCATACCCCAAGCCCCCGCCAATACCGCTAAAAACAAGCTCGGCCAGGAGGAATTTTTCAAGCTCATGACCGCCCAGCTCAAGAACCAGGATCCGACCAAGCCGATGGACAACGCGCAGTTCCTGAGCCAGATCGCGCAGTTCAGTACCGTGAGCGGCATCCAGGATTTAAACACAGCCTTCTCGCAACTTGCGGGCAACCTGAGTTCAGATCAGGCCCTGCAGGGTGCCAACCTGGTCGGCCGTGGCGTACTGGTGCCGGGCAGCAGCAGCAACATACGGACCGCCGGCACTGGCATCAGCGGCGCCGCGGATCTCACCGCCAGCACCTCGAACCTCGCCCTCAATATTTACGACGCGGGTGGACAACTGGTGCGGCGCATGGATCTCGGCCCGCAGGCGAGCGGTCTGGTGTCCTTTGGCTGGGATGGCGTTACCGACAGCGGTGAGGCCGCCGCACCCGGCAGCTACAGCATCCAGGCCACGGCGCAAATCGACGGGCTGACGCAGGCCGTCGACACCCTGGTCGACGCGCGGGTAGAGAGCGTCACGCTGGGCAAGAACGGCCAGGGACTGAGCCTGAATCTCATCGGCCTGGATCCCGTCGCGCTGTCCACAGTCAGACAAATTTATTGATTATTGTAAAGCATCTGAATTTTATTCAGCACTCGCAACAATAGGAGACACACCATGGCATTCCGTACAGCATTAAGCGGTCTCAGCGCAGCCACCGCTGATCTCAACGTCATTTCCAACAACATCGCCAACAGCAGTACCACGGGATTCAAATCCTCGCGTACCGAATTCGGCGATATCTACGCCGCGACCAACACCGGCTCATCCGCTGTGTCCATCGGCAGCGGCGTACGCCTCTCCGCGGTGGCGCAGCAGTTCGGGCAGGGCAACATCGGCTTTACCCAGAGCAACCTCGACTTGGCCATCAACGGCCAGGGCTTCTTTCGCCTCAACGACAAGGGCGTCACCGCTTACACCCGCGCAGGTACGTTCGGGGTGGACCGCACCGGCTCTGTGGTGAATTCCGCCGGCCAGAAGCTCACCGCGTTCCAGGCCGACGCAACGGGCACTATCACCGGCGCATTGGGCGACCTGCAGTTGTCCACCGCCGACATCGCGCCCGCCCCCACGAGCAGCGTGAACATCGGATTGAATCTGAGTTCCGCCGCCGCCGTCCCGCTCCCGCCCGTCGCCTCGTCGGCCATTACGCTGGCCGGCGCGCAGACGCTCAGAACCGACGGTGGCGGTAGCCCGTTCACCACCGCCAACTTCACCCTGATCGACTCGTACGGGAACTCGGTCACCAACGCCTCCCTGCGCTACACCTATTCCGGCGCTGGCAATGTGTGGGGCGCGGAGCTGCTCGTCGGCGGCGCTTCCACCTCGCCGGCCACTACCAGCGGCACCACCACCACCGGCATCACCGTGGGCACCACCACCAGCGTGACACTGAGCTGGGATCCGGACGGCTCAGGCACCGGGCAGAGCGCCATTCCACTGACGATGAGCACCACAGGGCTCACCCAGCTCACCGGCGCGGGCGTCTCTGCCGGAACGGCATCGAGCAACGGCAGCGTGCAGGGCGCATTCAGCCCCAGCACCACCAACTCCTACAACAACTCGACTTCGACCACGGTCTACGACTCGCTCGGCACCTCGCACCTCGCCACCATGTATTACCGCAAGACCGGCACGCCCAATCTCTGGCAGACCTACCTTTACGTCGATGGCACCGCCGTCGGCAGCGCGAACACGCTGGGGTTTTCCAGCACCGGCAATCTCACCAGCGTGAACGGCGCCGCCGCACCGCCCAACACCATCGCCTATTCGGCCTACAACCCCGGCAATGGCGCGGCCAATATCACGCTCACGCTGGACTACACCCAGGCGAAACAATTCGGCAGCGCCTTCGGAGTGAACACCCTGAGCCAGAACGGCTACACCACCGGGCGTCTCTCCGGCGTCAACATCGACAGCACCGGCATTGTGTTTGCGCGTTACACCAACGGTCAGTCCAAGGCGTTGGGCCAGGTCGCCCTCACCAATTTCAGCAATCCCCAGGGCCTGCAACAGTTGGGCAATACCGCATGGGCGGAGACCTTCGCCTCCGGCGCCGCCCTGACCGGCGCACCGGGTTCGGCGAGCCTGGGTGTAATCCAGGCGGGTGCGCTGGAGGGCTCCAACGTCGATCTCACCGAGCAGCTGGTGGGCATGATTACCGCGCAGCGCAACTTCCAGGCGAACGCGCAGGTCATCACCACCGATGACTCCGTCACACAAGCGATCATCAACATCCGCCGTTAACGATCTGTTAATTAAACCGGGAACCTACTGAAATGGATCGCATGATTTATGTCGCGATGAACGGTGCACAGCAAACCATGCTGGCGCAGGCCGTTCATACCCACAATCTCGCCAACGTCAGCACCACCGGCTTTCGCGCCGACCTGGCGGCGTTTCAGAGCCTGCCGGTCACGGGGCCGGGCTGGGCCAGCCGTGCCTATGCACAACCCCAGCCGAACGGCGTGAACCTTGCGCCAGGACCGCTCATCACCACCGGGCGCGAGCTGGATGTCGCCATCAACGGATCGGGTTTTATTGCGGTGCAGGCACCCGATGGCCGCGAGGCCTACACCCGCGCGGGCGATTTGCGCATCTCAGGCAACGGCGTGCTCGAAACCGGCGCCGGCCATCCGGTGCTCGGTAACGGCGGGCCGATCGCCATGCCGCCCGCGGAAAAGCTCGAGATCGGCGCCGATGGCACGATCTCCATTCGTCCGGTCGGGCAGAGCGTCTCCACCCTCGCGGTGGTGGACAGAATCCGCCTGGTTAACCCGCCGCTCGACACACTGGAGAAGGGCAGCGATGGCCTGCTGCGCAGCAAGGGCGGCCTTTCGTCCGCACCGGATGCCAAGGTGCGGATCGCCACCGGTGCACTGGAAGGCAGCAACGTCAACGCCGTCGACGCCATGGTCAACATCATCGCGCTGGCACGCGAGTTCGACATGCAGGTCAAGCTCATGCGCACGGCGCAGGAACACGATTCCGCCTCGGCGCAGATCATGCGTCTCGGCTGACCACCCTATAAACCAAGGAGTGCACCATGAATCCCGCATTATGGATTGCTAAAACCGGACTCGATGCGCAGCAGACGCGGCTGGCCGTCATCGCCAACAACCTCGCCAACGTCAATACCACCGGCTTCAAACGCGGACGCGCGGTATTCGAGGATCTGCTGTATCAAAACGTGCGTCAGGTGGGTGCGCAGTCATCGCAGAACACACAGCTGCCCTCCGGGCTGATGCTCGGCACCGGTGTGCGCACCGTGGCGACGGAAAAATTGTTCACCCAGGGTAATGTCATTCAGACCAACAATTCGCTCGATGTCGCCATTCAGGGACGCGGATTCATCCAGGTGCTCACCCCCGACGGCACCGTTGCCTACACCCGCGACGGGGCATTCCAGTTGAACTCCCAGGGTCAACTGGTGACGGCCAGCGGTTATCTGCTGCAACCCGGCATCACCATTCCGCAAAACACGCTGAGCATCACCATCGGCGCCGACGGCGTGGTCTCGGCGCGCCTGCCGGGTAGCACCGCCAGCACACAGGTGGGCAACTTGCAGCTCGCCGACTTCATGAATCCGGCGGGCCTGCAGCCCATCGGCGGCAATCTGTATGTCGCGTCCACCGCGAGCGGCACCGCGCAGGCCGGCACACCGGGGCTGAACGGCCTCGGCACTTTGGTGCAGGGCTCAGTGGAAAGCTCAAACGTGAACGTGGTCGAAGAACTGGTGAGCATGATTGAGGCGCAGCGTTCCTACGAAATGAATTCCAAGGCCATCTCCACCAGTGACGAGATGCTGCGTTTCCTTACCACCAACCTGTAACACCGAGGCCAGTGAAGTAATTACTTATGAGTTCATTATTAAAGCGACACTCTCTGCTGCGTCCCCGCCCCCTGTGTAGGGGGCGGGATAGGGTGGGGGTAGAGTTAACAGGGTTTTACTTAAGGAGACACCCTGTCAGATGTGTTTCCTGTGTTGTGTCTCCTTAAGTGAAGGTGAAGTGATATGAAAATCCTATTGTTAAAATCGTTGCCGGCCTGTTCACTCCTGCTGCTCTGCGGCTGCGTGAATATGCCCGCGCAGCCCGACCCCGCTTATGCACCGGCGGCTCCGGTCGTGGCCCCGCCGCCGGAGGCACGCAACGGCGCGATCTATCAGGCGGGTTACGCGGTCTCGCTGTTCGAAGATCAACGCGCGCGGCGCGTGGGCGATCTGCTCACCGTCCAGCTGGTGGAGACCACCATCGCAAGCAAAGAGGCGAAGACCAACAGCAAGCGCGAAAACACCACCACCGTCACCAACCCGACTATTCTTGGTTCTACGCCGCAGTTTAACGTACCGGGCATCGTGCCGCTGGCGAGCAATCGGAACAACACGCTCGCCAACTCGCTCAACTCCACCAACGATTTCAAGGGCACCGGCGACAGCAGCCAGAAGAACAGCCTGACCGGTACCATTACCGTGACCGTGGCGGAGGTCATGCCGAACGGCTACCTCATGGTGCGCGGCGAAAAACTGCTGACGCTCAATCAAGGCAACGAGTCCGTGCGCATCTCCGGCATCGTGCGCCCCACCGATATCCGCCCCGACAATTCGGTGCTGTCGACACAGATCGGCAACGCGCAGATTTCCTATGACGGCAAGGGCCAGGTGGCCGACGCCAACGGCGCGGGCTGGCTCGCACGCTTTTTCCTGAGCGCCCTGTGGCCCTTTTAAAAGACAGAGAAAAGAGAAAAGTGGAAAGAGAAAAGGAGTTGTATCATGCTTAAGCCAGTACACAAGGATGTCTTGCTGAGCAGCAGAGGAAAAACAACTCACGTTGTCATCTTTGCTCTTTTCTCTTT
Source organism: Gammaproteobacteria bacterium (assembly GCA_030655395.1). Lineage (GTDB taxonomy): Bacteria > Pseudomonadota > Gammaproteobacteria > SURF-13 > SURF-13 > JAQBXX01. The sequence continues at coordinate 9,382 of JAURVQ010000119.1, forward strand.
GCTCTTTACTCTGCCGTCATACGCCGACCGCATCAAAGACCTTGCGTCGATGGCGGGCGTGCGCAATAACCAGCTTATAGGGTACGGACTGGTGGTGGGCCTGAACGGCACCGGCGACCAGTCCGGCCAGCCGACCTTACAGAGCCTCACCACCATGCTGTCGCAGCTCGGCCTCAACCTGCCGCCGGGCACCAGTCCGCAGCTCAAGAATGTTGCGGTGGTGGCGTTGTCCGCCAATCTGCCGCCGTTCGCCAAACCCGGACAGACCATCGACATCACCGTCACCTCCATCGGCAATGCCAAGAGTCTGCGCGGCGGCAGCCTGCTCATGTCGCCGTTGCGCGGCGCCGACGGCAACGTGTACGCCATGGCACAGGGCAATCTCGTTGTGGGCGGCTTCGGTGCCGAGACCGACGACGGCTCCCGCATCAGCGTCAACATACCAAGCGCCGGACGCATCCCGAACGGCGCCACGGTGGAGCGCAGCGTGCCCAGCGGATTCGGCAGCGGCGACAGCGTGACGCTCAACCTGCACACGCCCGACTTCACCACCGCGAACCACATGGCGGCGGCAATCAACAGCAGCCTGGGCGCAGGCGCGGCGCAGGCGCTGGACGGCTCTTCGGTGCGCGTGGCCGCACCCGCCAACGTCGATGAGCGCGTGCGTTTTATATCATTGCTCGAGAACATCACGCTGAATCCGGGCGAGACCTCGGCCAAGGTCATCATCAACTCGCGCACCGGCACCGTGGTGATCGGCCGGCATGTGCGCGTATCGCCCGCTGCGGTATCGCACGGCAGCCTCACCGTCACCATTGCGGCCAACCCCATCGTGAGCCAGCCGGCGCCGTTCGCGCCCGGCCCCGGCGCCACACTGCCCGGCGCCAGCACGCAGGTGGTGCCGAAATTCGACATCTCGGTAAAACAGGAAAAGCAGCGCATGTTTCTGTTTGAGCCCGGCGTATCGCTGGACGAAATCGTGCGCGCCGTGAACCAGGTGGGTGCCGCGCCCGGCGACCTGGTCGCCATTCTTGAGGCGCTGAAGGAAGCGGGCGCACTGCACGCCGAGCTTGTGGTCATCTGATGACGGCCCCGGTTCAAAGCGCCGACGTCTACACCGACTTTCAGGGTCTCACGCGCCTGCGCGCCGAGGCGCACACAAACTCGCCCGAGACCCTGCGCGCAGTGGCGCAGCAGTTCGAGGCGCTGTTTACCCAGATGATGCTGAAAAGCATGCGCGAGGCGAGTCTGGGCGATGACCTCTTCGACGGCGGCTCCGAAACCAAACAGTACCGCGACATGTTCGACCAGCAACTCGCGCTCACGATGTCAAAAGGGCGCGGCATCGGGCTGGCCGACATGCTGGTGCACCAACTCAGCGGTGGCCTCGGCGCGCCGCAAGCCTCCGGCGACAACGCCCCGAATCCCTTCGCCTCGCGCCTGTTCCGTGGCGAGGCCACGCCATTGAACCAAGCACCGTCGTCCAGCGACAGACGCAACCCGCACACTGTCACTCCCGCCACCACCGCCGCACCGGCCACCGGGCAGGAAACGCTGAGTTTCGACGGCCCGGACGATTTCGTGCAAAAGCTGTGGCCGCACGCAGAGCAGGCCGCGCGCGAGCTCGGCGTAACGCCGCAGTTCCTGCTCGCGCAGGCCGCGCTCGAAACCGGTTGGGGCCAATCGATCATCCACTCTCCGCGCGGCAGCAGCAACAATCTGTTCGGCATCAAGGCCGACGCAAGCTGGGACGGGCCGCGCACCATCGTGTCCACACTGGAGTACGTGCACGATGTCGCCGTCAAGCGCAACGATGCATTCCGCACGTATGCGTCACCCGCCGCAAGCTTCGCCGATTATGTAAACTTTCTGCGTGAAAATCCGCGTTACGGCGAGGCCTTGCAGCAAACCGGCAACCCCGAGGCCTTCGCGCGCGCGTTGCAGGATGCGGGCTACGCCACCGATCCGCGTTATGCCGACAAGATCACTGCCATCATGAACAGCGATACGCTGCGCAACGCCACCGCTGATCTCAGGATTTCAAGCGCGCAGCCGCTAGCCATGTCACAAGGAAAGCCCTGACATGCCCACCTTTTTTCCATCGCAGGAGTTGACCCATGGCAGTCGGTGACGCGCTCGGCGTCGGCGTTTCCGGCCTGCTCGCCGCACAGCGCGCGCTTGCAGCCGCCAGCCACAACATCGCCAATGTCAACACTCAAGGCTACTCGCGCCAGCGCGTCGAGACCGGCACGAATACGCCGCAGTTTTCCGGTAACGGCTACATCGGCACCGGCGTGCAGGCCAACGCCGTTACGCGCGTGTACGATGCCTTTCTCACCACGCAGGTACGCACCAATACCTCGGCCAACAGTCAGTTGCAAAGCTATTACGGCATGGCAAGCCAGGTGGACAATCTGCTCGCCGACAGCCAGGCCGGGCTGGCGCCCGCACTCCAGGATTTTTTCAATGCCGTGCAGGGCGTGGCCAACAGCCCGGCCTCGATTCCTGCGCGCCAGGTGATGCTGGGCAACGCCAACGCCCTCGCCGACCGTTTCCATTATTTCGACCGGCGCCTGAACGAACTCCAGAGCGGCGTGAACACGCAGATCACCTCCGCCGTCACCGAAATGAACAGCCTCGCCTCGTCCATCGCCAAGCTGAACAGTACCATCACAACGGCGCAGGGTTCGGGCAGCGGTCAGCTTCCCAACGATCTGCTGGATCAGCGCGACACGCTGATCGCCAAACTTGCCACGCACGTTGCGGTCACCACCGTCACGCAGGACGACGGTGCGATGAACGTATTCATCGGCAACGGCCAGGTCCTGGTGCTGGCCGCACAGGCCAATACACTCAGCACCACCTTCAACGCCTTCGATCCTTCACGTTACGAGGTATCAATCAAGGTCGGCAACATCACCAGCGCCATCACCGACAGCCTGAGCGGCGGCACGGTCGGCGGACTGCTGGATTTTCGCAACAACGTGCTCGACAGTTCGCAAAACGTCCTCGGTCGTATAGCGGATGGACTCGCCACCACTTTCAACGCCCAGCACGTCGCCGGCCAGGACCTGAACGGCGCGCTCGGCACGAACTTTTTCACTGCTGGCACCGCACAGGTGCTCGCACGCGCCGGCAGCAGCCCCAACACCGGCAGCGGCGTAGTAAGCGCATCCATCAGCAGCATCAGCGCGCTGACCACCAGCGATTATCTGCTGCAAAATAATGCAGGCACGTATACATTGACGCGCCTCTCGGACAACACGGTCACCACACTCTCCAGCTTTCCCGGCACAGCGGCCACCGTGGATGGCATCACTGTCAGCCTGAGTTCCGGCACCATCAATTCGGGCGACAGCTTCCGCATTCAACCCACGCGCAATGGCGCGGCGACCATCGGCGTCGCCGTCACGGACACGAAAAAGATCGCTGCGGCAGCGCCCATCCGCACCAGCGCGACGCTCGCCAACGTCGGCTCGGGCACAGTTTCATCCGGCACGGTGCTCAGCGCCAGCAACGCCAATCTACAACAGGCGGTCACCATTACCTTCACCAGCGCGACCAC